>CAYNRQ010000109.1:0-1557 GCA_964399875.1 uncultured archaeon | reverse complement strand
GTATTTTAGTAAGCCATACAAGATTATATGGAAGGGGGAGGAAGTAAATTCAGGACATCACAGTGTAACTATTTATTCAATTATAAATAACTGTGCATCCATCAGTCACCGCTCATCCTAATGCAATCAATTAGATTGCTATACCTCAACATCTCCTGGATATTCTTCATTAACATGTTCCTTATATGTTTATCCTTGATGGGCTGTGTAACCAATTGGCATGTCTTCTGTTGCAGATTTTTCGTTAAGAAGTAGGCCACAACGGCTGGAAAAGGGATATGTTTTTAGTTTGTATTAAAAGATGCGGGGGAAGGGATTTTCAGACCATTTCCGTGAACGCTTGCTGGTTCGTCTGGAAAAGGGTTCTTTCGAACCCTCGAAGGCACTAAGCCACAGGATATCTTACAGGCAATATTTTCTTCACAGAGATTAAAACCTCTCAAAGCACTTAAGCTCCCAAGCTTAAGTCCTGCCCCTATAGCCGCTCGGCTTTGGCCATTCCCAATCTTTTTCCGTGCACGCTTTTACGAGTTCGCACAAAAAAGGGTGCTTGGGTACCCCCGCATCGGAATGTTAAATTTTAATCCTTTATAGTTTATAAAAGATAAAATAAGTATATAGATAGATCATGGCCGCGATGGTGTAGTTAGAGATTAACCGATGGTTCTTCTCCTGTATGGTTAACATAAGGGACTGTGGATCCCTTGAGCTGGGTTCAAACGCACTGCTCGCTACGCTCACAGGTGCATTCGGATGTGCTGAAAATCCCAGTCGCGGCCCTTCATGAATACACAGGAAATCATAAAGAAACTGGAGAAATTTTCTGTTCCTGAGAACAAGGAAGGCATGGCCAGGTTTGGAATAAACACAGAAAAAGCCCTGGGTGTATCTGTAGCAAATATAAGAAAGGTCGGAAAAACAGTTAAGAAGGACCATGAACTCGCACTAAAACTCTGGAATACAGGTATACATGAGGCAAGGATACTGGCCACCATGTTGGATGAACCTGATGCTGTTAATGAGGAACAGATGGAAAGCTGGGCCAAGGATTTTAATTCCTGGGATCTTTGTGATCAGGCCTGCGGCAATCTTTTTGATAAAACAAGATTTGCTTTTAAGAAGCCTTATGAGTGGGCCAGGAGGGATGAGGAGTTTGTTAAAAGAGCTGCATTCGCCCTGATAGCATGGCTTGCTGTTCATGACAAGAAAGCAGGGAATAAGGAGTTTGAGAGGTTTCTGACCCTGATAAAGAATGCAGCAGGGGATGAAAGGAATTTTGTTAAAAAGGCCGTGAACTGGGCACTGAGGCAGATAGGAAAAAGGAATCCGGCACTGAACAAGAAGGCCGTAAAAACCGCTGAGGAAATCCAGAAAATGGATTCCAAGGCCGCGAAGTGGATTGCAAAGGATGCTCTTAAGGAACTAAGAAGTGAGGCTGTGCAGAAAAGGTTGAAATCAAGATAGGAATTACTTTAGATTGCTCAGAAACGCTGGGAATTCTTTTGGGTAAAGTAACACTTTAGCCACTAAACCTCCTTTTATTTAATAACATAATTA
>CAYNRQ010000108.1:0-1597 GCA_964399875.1 uncultured archaeon | reverse complement strand
GCATAATCTTACTTGGTTGGCTTAAGTAGAAATTACTTATGTCCCACACTCATATTGAGAATGGAAAAATTTCCACTATATGTCCAGGGAGACCCTGGTTTTGTAGCCCTTTTCGGTTTTCTCGAACTTGAATTTGTAGTAGGTCACGGCCTTTACAACTGTTTCACCGAGTTCAGGTCTTATTGTTTCACCTGAAATCCGGGCCTTCAGGTGTTTTTCATCTATTTCCAGAATATCGAACCTGGAGAAGAACATCTCATCTGTATCCACCATGGATATGAGTTCCTGAAGCCAGTTAATCATGAGTCTGCCCTCATCCTCACCCTGGACAGAGATGTCCCTGGTTTTATCTGGTCTGACCCTGTCTATCTTGCAAATAACAGAGAAGAGAGCCTCTGCTGCGTTTACAAAGAGCTCCTTAAGGTCTTTACCATAGGCCTCGAACATCACATCAGATGTCAGGTCGTCTATGAATTTGTATTTCATGCTTCATCTCCTTTTCCCTTTGTTTGCGAATTAGTCTGTGTGAATGCTGTTTCAAGACACCCGTATCCTTTATTTCTGGTTTTATTTCACTTATAAGTATTTCAGTAACCACCCAGCAGCATCTTCATATTCTCAATCGTATATCTGCGTTAAGAACAGGAAGGTGCTTGCGTTCCATATTACAGCCATGCAAGAGTGTTTTTTCCAGTAATGTTCTGAATACCTCTTTCCTGTCAGCAACTGAGAATTTCATAATATGCCAGAAACTACACCCTGGCTATGGGCCTTTTGGCTCCGCAAGCCTCGCATTTCAGGTAGTGCTTGCCTCCTTCTGTCACTATTTTTGTGTCTGGTTTTCCGCATTCAGAGCACAGAACATAGGTCTTTATGTAGAGGTCTATTTTTTTGCCTATCATTTCCTGGGAGAAGTTTCCCTGGACCACAAGCCTCTGGCCTTCCAGATCTCCTTTTGTTGCAAGCTGTTTTAGGAGGAATTTAACAATATCATCAGGATCTCTTCTGAGTGACCCTGAGATCTCAAAAAAGTTGACTATTATGGTCTTGGCCCCTGCCTTTTCTACCTGGGGTTTGGCCACTGAAAACCTTGCTCCATGTTCCAGATCTTTCGGAACCTTCTCCAGTCCTCTTTGCAGTAGTTTTTCATAATCCATAAGAATCATAGGGGTTTTGTTTTTAAATTTGTTATTGATTTCGGTAAGAATAAAAAATTTAATCTCCAAAACATTTTATGTCAATAAAATATACAACAAAAGAAGGTAACATAATTGTAGATGATGATAATATTTTAATCTCCAGATATGGAAAGCCTTTTATATATCAAGATGTGAGCGAATGGAAGCTCGTGGGTTATATGCCTCCTGGCGGGGTGGTGGGTAAAGATTGGGTGGAGAGACTATATAAGGGCTGCTGTCTTGTTTTCTTTGATGAAACCATGGATGGTTTAACTTATGAATCGAATTTCCCAAAACCACCCAAAATAACCGGTAAAGTAAAATACCACTTTTCAAGCCCTGTTTTTAATGCAAGAAAGGTTGATTAGATATTCTAAAACTTTATATATCATAAAATCCATATTTATATGTAAATTTTT
>CAYNRQ010000107.1:0-1795 GCA_964399875.1 uncultured archaeon | reverse complement strand
CAAAAACTGCAACAGAAGTAAGGTTTATTATTTCCCCTGTTTATCCAGTGTTTTCCTTCTATTGTCTTTATGCCACACAAATTATATCTAAGGCACATATTGACTGGTCGTTATAGTGGGCGCCCAATTAACTTAACGGTCTCTAAGGACCATAACCGTTACGGGCTGCCCCAGCCCTTCCCAATATAGTAGCATTGGCACAGGACCTTTAAGAAGAAGTGTTTTCATGTCATTAGCTTTGCAAAACCAAGATATATCGTTGCTGGCAAAGGGTATGACAGCGAAGCCAATAACCGGTTAATCAGGCAGTTGGGTAGCCGCCTGATGATACCGCTAAGAATCCATAAAGGCTGCAAGACTAACGGTTCATTCAGAAAGAAGATGCTCAGGCATTTCAATGAAATTGTGTACCATAAGAGGGAATCGGTATGTGTGTTGTATACAATATACACAGATACATAAGAATTAGCTTGTTCTACGGATGTTTTCTACACGACCAACACATCAAAACCTTTATAAATACTGATTGTTATTATATAGTGGTGATATCCAGAAAGGTTAAAATCCGAAACAAATAGAAAGTTATTTAAACCATAAAAAATAATTAAAGGATAAAACTGATATTATGGCCGAAAAAAAGGAAATCAAGGAAAATGAAAAAAAGGAAAGAAAAGAGATAAGGGTCAATGTTCCTGGCAAGAAAGTAGCAGCTATAGTTATAGTGGCCATAGTGTTCTTTACTATTGGTTTTATTATTAAGCCGTCTGAGATAACAGGCCAGGTTAGTGGAGATTCATGCAAAGTTGACGTGAGCGATGTCCAGGCAAATGGTTTCTTATCAGGCAGGGAGGCTGCTCAGAGGGTTATTGATTATGTGAATGCTATTCCTGATATTTCCGGAACACTTAATGAAGTAAAAGAAACCAGTGGGATATATGAGGTTAATATAAATATAAAATCACCCGAGGGTGAAAATCCTGTTGTTCTGATGGTTTCAAAGGACGGTAAGATCCTTTTCCCCCAGTCTATTGATATAGATGCTGCTATGGAGCAGCTTAAGGCACAGCAAAATACACCTCAATCAGAACAATCATCAGAAATACCCAAGTCAGACAGGCCAACACTGGACCTTTTCATATTTTCATTCTGCCCAGCAGGAAAGGCAGCAGAAACATCACTGGTTCCTGTGGGGAAATTGCTTTCAGACAAGGCAGATATAAACGTTAAATTCTTCAGTCACATGCATGGTGAGTATGAAAGGAGAGAGAACATAAGACAGGAGTGCATACAAAAGGTAGAGCCAGACAAGTTTTGGGAATATGCAGGGGAATTCCTGGAGAGTGCTAACAATGGTGCTGTAAAGAGTTGCGGGAGGGATGCAGACTGCGTGGATACAGAAGCAGAAAAGATAATGAAGAGTGTGAATATTGATGTTGACGCAGTAAATAATTGCATAGATACAGAAGGGGATTCCATATATAACGCAGAGGTACAGGAAGCGAACAGCCTTGGTTTGAGGTATTCACCATCATTTTTAATAAACGGCAGGTACCTGCCAAACCTGGCAAGAACACCTGACGGTATAAAGGCAGTCCTTTGTGATGCATTTAATACGCCACCTGAAGAATGTTCACAAACCCTTAGCGCATCAGGTAGCGGCTCAAGCGGCTCCTGTGCATAAACACCATGATGTTTTTGGGTAAAAAGGACTAAGAAAGGATCATTCTATTACACTAACACCTTCAGAAGTTACAACTCCCTTGCCACATCTACGGAAAGCATGAAAGGATTGACT
>CAYNRQ010000106.1:0-1847 GCA_964399875.1 uncultured archaeon | reverse complement strand
AAAAAAAGAAAGGGGTTTTAATCCCTTATTTTTTCTTTTCAGCTTTTACCAGGTCTATGCAGATTCCTGCTGCTATAGTCTTGCCCATGTCCCTTATTGCGAACTTCGCAAGCTGAGGGAAATCAGACTGCTTCTCTATGGAAACAGGCTGTGTTGGTTCGACCTTGATAACAGCAGCGTCTCCTGATTTCAGCATGTCTGGATTCTCTTCTAGTGTAGCACCTGTCTTGGGGTCTATTTTCTTCACTATCTCTTTAATCTTGGCTGCAACGTGTGCTGTGTGTATGTGGAATACTGGAGTGTATCCCTTTGTGATAACAGTTGGGTGCTGCAGCACGATTATCTGTCCTGTGAATTCCTTTGCTACTGTTGGAGGGTTGTCTACTTTTCCAACAACGTCACCTCTCCTGATGTCTTTCTTGGATACTCCTCTTACATTGAAACCAACATTGTCTCCTGGCCCTGCCTTTTCCAGCTGCTTGTGATGCATCTCTACTGATTTTACTTCTGCTGTCACATTGCTTGGCTCAAAGATAATCTTCTCTCCTGGCTTTAATACACCTGTCTCTACCCTTCCTACAGGAACACAACCAACACCTGTAATTGTGTATATGTCCTGAACAGGCAGTCTCAATGGTTTGTCAACCGGTTTTTCTACTGGCTTTATTGTTTTATCCATGAGTTCCATTAGTGTTCCTTCTTTGTACCAGGACAGTTTATCGGATTTCTTTGCCACATTGTCGCCAACGTATGCAGAAACAGGGACAAATGGTATCTCATCTACCTTGTATCCAAGTGTTTGCAATATCTTGCCCACATCCTCTTTTACCTGTTTGTACTTGCTTTCATCATAGTTTACTGCATCCATCTTATTGATGGCCACTATTATCTGTTGAATGCCAAGAACCTTGGCCAAATACATATGCTCTTTGGTCTGCTCTTGTACCCCGTCTTTAGCAGAAACAACAAGGATTGCCGCGTCCGCCTGTGATGCGCCTGTTATCATGTTCTTGATAAAGTCTCTATGTCCTGGACAGTCAATTATTGTGAAGTAGAACTTCTGTGTCTGAATAGGCTTGTACATCAGATCGATAGTCAAACCCCTCTCCCTTTCTTCCTTTAGATTGTCCATGACGAAAGCAAACTCAAAGGTCTCTTTCTTTAGTTCCTTGGCCTTGTCCTTTAGCTTTCTTATTTCCTGCTCTGACAAAGCGCCTGAATCGTATAATAGTCTTCCGATTAAGGTTGACTTCCCGTGGTCTACATGACCTGCTGTTATGATGTTAATGTGTGGCTTTTCTGCCATTTAAGCACCTCCGATTATTTAATTATCCGATTGTTTGCTATGCAAGTGGAGAAGCTTTCTCCACCTCCATTATGATAAGATATGCATTAATTATATATAGTGTATTTATAAAGATTTCGTGTTTTCTGCTAACATTTTTGCTCGTATTATGCTGTTTTACACTACTAATAGAAAGGTTATTTATAAGGGTTCTCGTGACTATGTTTATCTTTGATTTTCTGTAAATGCTTATGATCAATTGGTGAATCGCGCATGGACTGGATTATCCATCAACCTCTCATGCCCATAAGCAGTATCTTAGGTGGATGTTATTATTGCATCTGCCGGGGTGAATATATACGGATATGGTGTCTTGACATATTCAATGGATAATGGGCAAATAAAAGCTTGGATGCATATTGTATCAGCTATAAGCTCCTTTGCTTATTTTTTTCCTTATTATTGCCATAAATCAGGAATAAGAATAAAATACTATGCAACCCCCAGCTGAACTACCAGCCCCTAAAGGGGCTGGGGTCTTTCAGTTGGTGAACAAAAATAT
>CAYNRQ010000105.1:0-1937 GCA_964399875.1 uncultured archaeon | reverse complement strand
ATTAGAGGTAACTATGCGGTTTCTGCATAGTTTACGGATTTAAGTTCTTAAAGCCCCAAACAGAGCTTCTTATATACTCGCAGAACCAACAATATCTTGTAGCTTTGCAATCGATGAGTTGTATAGTTGTATAAGCCCATGTGCTAGTATGGGCTACTCATTGATGTTAAATGGTTGGTTCTGAACAGAAATAAGCTTTGGGTTTCAGTTAGCGGTTTTGCCACGACATGAATGGCGGCGTAAAACCAATTGGTTCGGTATTGATTTATATAAACACGCCTTGATTCTGTGGGTTATATTCATTATGGAATTAAAAAGATAATGAAGGGTATTTTTTTCTGAGGCTCTCTTGTATTTCTTGAATAAGTGGTTTCACTCTTTCAGTAACATCTTCCCCGAATTCGCTCTCAAACACAACTCCATTGGGGTTGTCCTTCCTTACGAAAAAAGTTCCCCCAATCTCGCCTTCTATTGGGTCCAGCCCATTAGCTATTAGTTTTTTTTCTTCCAATTCAGATAATATCTTATAATCCCTGGAGATTTTTACGCCTCCTCTATATACCTGTACCATTATATCTCCATCATTCGCCCCTGCCAAAAAGTAATCTCCTGATTTTAAAGCGGGTTCTGCAAATGTTTCTGTTTTTGTCATATATTCTCACCAATATAAAATAGAACAAAAACATTTATAAATCTTTCCCACATAAATCCCACTTTTCCCATGAATAAAAAGGGAACTATCTTACCTCTTTTATAAGAACTCTGCTCTCTATCTTCCAGATTAAGACCTCTTTGCCTGAATCCAGCTTGCCCTTGAATTCCTCTGGTATGGTGGCCTCAAAGGTTGAGTAATCCTCTAGGTCCATCAGCTGAACAATATCGCCAGAAACAGATACAACCTGAGCTTTTTTCTTTTCTATCTCAGGAGACTCCACAGTGGCTGATGTGGGCTTAAGTATGTATCTTCTCCTGTTGTCAAAGATCCCCATTGTCTCTATTCTGGCCTTTGTAGAACCATGCTTGCCTGGTTTTGATTTCGTAATGCTGGCAATCTTGCAAGGCTCACCATCAACCATAACATAGTTACCTGGTTTAAGGTCCTTAATAGAAACTGATCTTGTTACCATAAGGATTATTGTAGTTTGGAATTTATATAGATTTGGGTGAAATCCTTCTCAAGGTGCTTAACAGGTTCATTGGTTTTCTCGAATAACAGCCTGAAAACAAGTATTACAGGGGGATTCTCGTATGCTCTCTCTATTGCCTTGTAGCTCAGCTCTTTCTGTATGTTGAGCTTCTCCTTCAGTATTTTGACCAGCCCTGCAGCAACCCTGTTGCTGCATTCAAAGTATTGCTGGACAAGGATTGTTTTTGCCTTGTCAAAGCATGACTTCGGAGGGTTACCTACGTTGCCTTGGTCTATGTGTCCTATTTCCCTTTTTATCTCATCAACTATTTCCCTGGTCAGGTTGAGGAAGTCGTTCATCTCGTTTAACTGTGCCACATCATAGGATCCCCAGCCTATGGGTTTATCTTCTTTTGGTACATACTTATATTTCCTTGCCTTTACATCCTTTATGAGCTGGGTCAGCTTGTGCTGGGCTTTTGGTGATGGCATAATATATTATTGTCAGAACTGATATGAATTAAGTCAGCAATATATTATCAATGACTAACTATGAGAATCAGCTAATTGCGTCCCAAAGCCATCTGTTAGCTGAGGGCATTCAAGAAGAAGTGTTTTCATGTCATTATGTTAGCAGAAATTGCCGTACATATTTTATGAAGGGAGACCGCCGCCCTTTGTTTCTATAAGATGGTTCATACGTATGAAAATTTATATATTGTTATGTTCATATCATAATTATGGCTAAAAGAAACCATATTGTGGATATAGAAAAAATACTTAAAGGGAGAAAAAAACCAATAGAGTTACT
>CAYNRQ010000104.1:0-2012 GCA_964399875.1 uncultured archaeon | reverse complement strand
TAACCAATTGTGTGTGACTGGTGGTAAGGAGCTAATCAATTAACCGTTTGAGATCTGTAAAAAATGCTTTAGAAAAAGAAACCACTGATACTGAGATTCTGAATGAGGTCAGGAAACATTTATCCAGATTCACCCATTCTTAAACCTGTCCGGTTTTTACACCGTTGTAGTCTATTGTGGTGTTTACCAGATAAAGACCTGCTTCCTGCCAGGCCTTTCTTACCTTTTCTTCTGTTTCTGGGTCAAAACAAACAGCAATACCGCAGTCTCCGCCGCCAGCCCCGGACAGCTTTCCTGCTGCTCCGTTCTGGTTGGCAATCTCTGAGAGCTTTCTGAGATTCTGGGTTTCTATATTGACCCCGGACTTCTGTCCTAGCTCTCTTAGACTATCCTCGTTCTTTCTCAGAAGCTCCAGTATCTTTTCCTTATTTCCTTCTTTCCATGCAGGTATGAGGCCCCTGACAATATTTGCAATATTATCATACAGTCTCTTGTACTCGTCCTGGTTTGTCTTTGCCCACTCATTCAGCTGCTTTACCATGGCTGAGGTGCTTGCAGACTCCTTTGTCCATCCTACTATAAGCCTGAAGCCATCTGGTATCACCAGGGGCTCTGCTTTGAAGGAAGGCCATTCCTGATCCACCACTTCCTTGACACTAACACCAGCATCCAGCTTATCCACCAGCCATCTGGGATCGAACCTCTGATAGACAAACACACCGCCGTATGTGGATGCTGCCACATCGAATGCTGATCCTACCTTGCCCTGTGTAAAGTAGTGTGATATGGCCGAGAGCTTATATATCTTGTCCCTTATGTCCTTCCTGGTGATGTCCTCTCCATTAAGGGCCAGAATACCCGCAACAGTTGCAACAACAGCTGCTGCTGAAGAACCAAAACCTATCTTTTTGACCTGGCCTTCGATCTCCACATGGCTCTGCTCACCCCATGAGTGTATCTTGAAAGCTTTCTTTGCTCCATCACCCAGGTATTTCAGTGTTGTTTCTATAGCGCCCTTGATGAACTGTGTACCTTCACTTTCCTTTTCGTCCAGTTCTTTCTCAAATCTTATCTCCTTACCATCAAAGATTGCTCCCAGATTCTTTATGTTAAAATCATCAATTGTTATGGATATTTTGTTCGATTCATCCAGCTCTGCAAAAACCCTTTTATTCACAGCAGCAACCAGTCCGGGGTTACCAATCTCCAAAACAGCCCATTCCCCTGAAAGGAACAGCTTTCCTGGCGCACTAACCTTCACCATAGCAATCACCCACATGGTTATATCGCGGATAAAGTGGAAAATTACCTCCACTCCTGCTATCCAGATGACTTGTATAATTCATTTTTATAATCTTATACTTTTTATTTTCAGAATCAAACTCAATAATGTTTATGTTTGCGTTTTTTTGCTTTATTTTTTTGCTCCTGTCCTCTAGGGGCACGCCCAGTATCACAGCGCAAACCATTACAATAAAACCACCATGTGTGACAATCAGTATCCTCCTCCCTTTGTTCTTTTTAATTATATCAGTAAATGCATCCCATACCCTTTTCTTAAGATGTTCTGAACTTTCAGCACCCCTGATCCCATCCAATCTCTTGGTTTTTTTGTATAACTCATAAACCCCGGGCCATTCCTTTTTAAACTCATCTACTGTTTTATCCTCAAGCTCTCCAAAATCCCTTTCCACAAGCCTTTTGTCAGTCCTTATCTCCAGGCCATCTGGTTTTATTAGCCTCGCTGTTTCCATGGCCCTTCTTAATGGACTGGAATAAAAAACATCAAACTTTTCTTTTCCTAATATCTCTTTCAAGGCCTCACACTGTTTAAGTCCCTTCTCTGTTAATTTAGCTTTATCGCAATCCCCCTGAATCCTATTCTCTGCATTATAATCCGATTCCGCATGCCTCACAAGAAAAACAGTTGTTTCCATATCACTATTTTGGGATAGAAATGTATTTAAATAAGAATTCCACCGGTCTCTGACCGGTGGTTCCAAACAAGGCAA
>CAYNRQ010000103.1:0-2103 GCA_964399875.1 uncultured archaeon | reverse complement strand
GTATATTGCACATAACATACTCTTATATGACCATTTCAAACACATCATCCCCTGCCATACTAATTAATAAACAAAAACAATTAAAGTTTAAGTGAGGATCGAATCATGTTCGGATCCCTTAAAAAACACATGAAGAAATCATTGAAATCCTTAGTTGAAAAAATAAAGAAAGAGGGAACTGAAGAGGAGGAAATCAAGGAAAAGGCCAAAAAGCCTGAAAAAAGAGTGAAAAAACCAATAATTAAGAAAGTAAAGAAGCCCAAGAAAGAAACACCAAAAGAAAAACCCGAAACAAAAGAGCCTGAGCCTGAAAAAATCGAGAAACCTGTTGAAGAAGAAGCAGTAGAAGAGAAAGAAGAACCCGAAGAAACACAGGAGAAAGAAGGATTGGAAGAGATTAAAGAAGAAATAGAGGGGATATCTGAAGAAAAGCCAAAACTACCTGAACCAGAGAAAAGAGGTCTTATAGCAAGGCTAAGGAGAAAAGTAATAGAAAAAACATTGACAGAAAAGGACATTGACAATTTCTTTTCAGAAAATGAAGTAAATCTTCTGCAGTCCAATGTGGCATTGGGTGTTATAGATGCACTCAAGAAAAACCTTAAGGATAAACTGGCAGAGAAACCAATAAAGAGAACACAGGCAGGGGAGTTTATCTATAAGAGCTTTGAGGACAGCCTTTTTGAGATTGTGGATCAGGGTGAAATAGACCTGGACAAAACAATAAAACAGGCCAAGAAAGAGGGAAGGACTGCATGTTTTGTTTTCCTTGGATTCAACGGGAGCGGAAAGACATTATCCATTGCAAAGACCGCCAGGTATCTTATAAACAAGGGATACAAACCTGTACTGGCAGCTGGGGACACGTTCAGAGCCGCCAGCATAGAGCAGCTGGAGCATCATGGCAAGAGGATAGGAGCAAAGGTTATAAAACACAAGTACGGATCAGACTCTGCTGCTGTTGTATTTGATGCAAGGAAGTATGCGGAGGCTAAGGGGTGTGATGTTGTGCTTGCAGATACAGCAGGAAGAACACACATTGACACAAACCTCATGGATGAACTAAAAAAGGTTGTAAGAGTAAACAATCCTGATCTTAAGATTCTGGTTGTGGATTCATTGACAGGCAACGATGCTGTGGAACAGGCCGAGAGATTCAATGAGGCCGTTGGTGTGGATACAGTGATACTTACAAAGATAGATGTGGATGAAAAAGGGGGGTCTATTCTCTCAGTTTCCTATGCAATAAAGAAGCCTGTTCTTTTCCTGGGCACAGGCCAGAACTTCGAGGATTTGAGAAAATTTGAACCAAAGAGGTTCGTGAAGGAGCTGCTCGAGTAGCTGAGTTCAGAAAATACATAGCCAGTTAAAGAAATATTAGGCGTAATTAAAACGAACTTTGAAACCCCCAACCACCACCTCGCTTCATTTTTCTTTTGTGTGGCTGGAGAAAAACACCCCTAAGGCCTCTCCTGTATATAATCCTGCAAAGCCAGTATCAGCATCCATATCATATCTTGAATTCCACCCATCAAAGTTTTCTCTGTAGTATTTCCTAAGCTGAACATCACTCATTCCACTCCAATTTCTTGGCTTTCTCCTTTTCCCATCCAATCACACCCTTAAGAGATCTGACTTTGTTACAATACCTCTGATTTTGCCTTTATCTGCGACCAGGACAGCAGGATGATATTCCAAAAGGCCGGGCAGGATTTCTGTGGAATCACCTGCATTAACAACAGGGAACGGCTCGTCTATTATATCTCTAACCAGAAGGTTTTTCAGTTTCCTGTGCGTATTGTGCATTATTGTTGTTTCCCTTATGCTTCCTGTATTTTTCCCGTCAATAAAAATAGGAACTTGTGATATTCCCAGCTTTTTCATTGTAGCTATTAATCCCATAACAGGCTCATCCAGTCTTGCTGATATTATGTTTCTGTTCATAATGCTCCTGCATGTTGGTTTTCTCTTTCCTTTTGAAAGTACTGCCATTATCCTGTTAACAGTTGACAATCTGGGATCAACTTTCTCTGCCTCAATCTTTGCTATATGGGCCTGACTAACTCCAGCCAGCCTGGCCAGCTTTACCTGCGAATAACCGTT
>CAYNRQ010000102.1:0-2106 GCA_964399875.1 uncultured archaeon | reverse complement strand
AACATTATCTCTGCGAAGGTTGCGCCGCCTATGTAGTTTGGGATGCCTTTCTTTTCCATGTTAACAACCAGTACCGCGTCTCCGTTCTTTATCTCATCAAAATGCTTTATTGTAAAGGTTGGTTTTGTGTTTTTTATGTAATAATCACTGTGCTTTAGTCTTTCTGCCTCATCATAGCTGTTTAGGTTGTATTCACTCAGAGCAGCCGGCAGGACAACATCATGTCCTCTTTTTTTAAGGCCTTTTTCCACTTCTCTCATTTTTTCAGGAAAATTCACACTTCCGCATATTACAATCTTCATGTTTTATTTTTTGGATGGAGAATTTATTAGATTTTTTATTTTAATATTATCCGTAAACTCGTTATGCAAAGTTCTTATCTTCTTTATGCTGGTGTTGGGCAATACCAACATATATACATTATGTACAAGATTATAGCATGAAAAAGAAGCCAGTGGCAAGAATCTTGAAAATTATTGCAAAGGATTTTGGATTTGGCAAAATAGAATGGGACAATAATAGAAAAATGAAATGGGAAAGGGTTAAGTCTGACCCCTTCAAGAGCCTGATTGGAACGGTTCTTTCTGCCAGAACAAGGGATGAAAATACTTCCATAGCTACTGAAAGATTGTTTTCTAAATACAGGGGGCCTGAGGATTTGGCAAAGGCCAGGGTTAAGGATATTGAAAAGCTTATTAAGAAGTCCGGGTTTTACCGCGTGAAGGCCAGAAGGATAAAGGATATAAGCAGGATTCTGCTGAAGAAATACAGGGGGAAGGTTCCTGGGAGCATGGAGGAGTTGTGCTCCCTGCCTGGTGTTGGAAGGAAGGTTGCCAGGTGTGTTATGGTTTATAGTTTCGGAAGGCCTGCCATACCAGTAGACACGCATGTTCACAGGGTTTCGAACAGGATAGGCATGGTCAAAACCAATAATCCCATTCAGACAGAAAAAGAACTGATGAAGATTGTCCCAAAAAAGCACTGGATTCTGGTCAATGAACTATTTGTGACATTCGGCAAGAATGTGTGCAGGCCTGTGGGGCCAAGGCATGCTGAATGCCCTGTTAGGAGACACTGTGATTTTTATAAAAGCCTGAAGGGTAATTGATATTATGATTGATGCTCACACTCATCTGGAATGGAAGTCCTATAATGAAGACAGGGGTGAGGTTATAGATGCCTGCAGAAAGGCCGGGGTGAAGGCCATTATAACATCCTGCGCAAGGCCCTGGGATTTTGATCTTACCATGGAGATTGTTGAGAAGCATAGGGGTTTTGTGTTTGCCACGTGCGGGATACATCCTGAGTTCATAAAGGAGATTGATGAAAAACAGGCGGACGCGTTCCTGGACAGACTCAGGGAGAACAAGGACAGGATAGTTGGTGTTGGAGAGGTAGGCCTTGATTTCAACTGGGTGAAGGAACAGGAATGGAGAGATAGGCAAAAAGAGTTGTTTGTGAAGATGATTGGGTTTGCCAAGGAGATTAAGAAACCCCTGGTGATACATGCAAGGGATGCTTATCAGGAAACACTGGATATTCTGGAAAGGGAAGGGGCTGAAAGGGTTATGATGCATATGTTCGGGGACAATCAGCTTGTTTCCAGGGTTGTTGGAAATGGTTATTTTGTTTCCATGAATGCCATTGTTCTGAGGGGGAAGAAACAAAGGAAGGTTGTGAGAGATACCCCTTTGGAGAAACTGATGCTGGAGACTGATGCTCCATGGCTGCATCCGGATGGTAAGGGAAGGAATGATTCAAGGACCATAAGGGTTGTGGCTGAGAAGATTGCTGAGATAAAAAAGCTGGATTTTGATCATGTCTGGAAGATCTGCGGAGAAAACGCTGTAAAGTTTTTTGGATTGCCTGTAAAAACAGATTAGCAGATATTATCCCCATATTCCTCTAGCAAAGTCTTGTTAATATATACTGGAGCATTTGTTCTTGCAGCGATTGCAATTGCATCGCTTGGCCTTGAGTCAAGGTTTAAAACCTTTCCGCCCCTTTTCAATAATATTTTTGCAAAATATGTTCCATCAAAGATGGATTCTATTTTAACCATAAGGATTTTTATATCATAGATTTCAAATACATCTGTCATCAGGT
>CAYNRQ010000101.1:0-2150 GCA_964399875.1 uncultured archaeon | reverse complement strand
ACCAATTGTGTGTGACTGGTGGTAAGGAGCTAATCAATTAACCGTTTGAGAATAAAGTCTATAAATTCCACTTAATCCCTTCTGGCATACTACGGGAAAAGAAATGTTTTGCAGCCAACGGAATGGTTATTCATCCTGAAGTGCTTGTAGAGGAAATGGGTTCCCTTGGAGATCTCAGAAAGAATCTTTACATAAGTGACAAAGCCCACCTTGTCATGCCCCAGCACATTGCCATGGAAAGAGCCCTTGAAGAGGCAAAGGGGAAAGAGAGAATAGGCACAACCGGCAGGGGAATAGGACTAGCATATGCTGCAAAGGATATGAGAATAAATTACAGAATAGGAGACCTTATTGACAAGGATGGTGATATAGACAAGGAAACCTTCTGGAAGAAATTAAACCAAGATCCCTATTTTCTTATACTTGAGAAAACCTTTGGTGTAAAATTATCAAGAGAAGAGACAGCTGAGAAATATTTTGACCTTGCTGAGAAATTCAATGACAGGGTCAGGGACACAGGTCATATGCTTCAGGATGCCCTGGAAAGGGATGAGCACATTCTGTTCGAGGTGCCCAGGGAGCCATGCTTGACATAGACCATGGAACCTATCCTTATGTTACTTCATCGAGTCCAACCATCGGAGGTGCATTCACAGGTTCTGGCGTGTTTTTCAGGCCTGACAGGATTATAGGCATACAAAAGGCCTACATAACAAGGGTTGGCGGAGGACCGTTCCCAACAGAGTTTGTAAGCGAGGATATAGTAAAAAGCAGATTCCCTTCACAGCAAGAACTGGACAACATGAAAAAAACCATGGAACAATGGGAAAGGGAAAAATATGATAAAGAAGCCACTCTAGATGCAGTAAGAAACGGAGATGCGGAGGCCCTGAGCAGATACTACAGGATTCAGGGCGGTGAATACGGAACAACCGCAGGAAGGCCCAGAAGATGCGGCCATATAGATCTTGTTGTTGCGAGATATGCAAAACGCCTTAACGGAATAACAGAGATTATATTAACAAAGCTTGATGTGCTATCAGGTCTGCCTGAATTGCATGTGTGCACCCGTTACAAACTTGATGGGAAAGATATAGATTATTTTCCTTCAAGGATAGATGATCTGAAGAGATGCGAGCCCGTTCTTGATAGAATGAAGGGCTGGGAAAGGGACATATCAAATGCAAAGACATTCTGCGATCTTCCCACAGAGGCGGTGTTGTACGTAAACAAGATAAGAACATTTCTTGACATACCACTAAGCGTGGTTTCTGTGGGTCCTGAGAGAATCCAGACTATAATCTAATTAACAATTTATAATCCCAATGACAAATAATAAACATGAACTGCCCCAAATGCGGCGGAGAGGCCTATCTGGTTGAAGAGGAATTTGTCAAGGTCTTGGAAAACATGGACCCACCCAAGATTGTTGCAAAGGCCGTTTATCAGTGCAAATCCTGCGGTGATAGATTCAGCCGGCTTGTTTATGAAGATCTTTCAACGAAAAGAAAAGAAGAACACCACCCAGCCTTACCCCCTGGATCCACAGGCCCAGAACCGGGAAGCATGGATCCCAGAGACAGGTTAAAATTCTTCTAATAACAAACAAACGCTTATAAAATTTTCCTCTAATATTTTATTGTAATTACACTGAACCAGAAACGATGCATCTATCCGTGATTGAATCATAGGTATTCTGGTTTAACAGCTGTTGCCTTGCCAAGAAAACCCCAGAATTTATTCAGGGGATGCGTGGAGGCAACATCATATTCCTCTATACACACTACATTTGGGTCTTCTGGGCTATTCGCTTAGCCTACTATAACCCAACCAGCATATCAGGCAGAACATATTCGCTATCTTGCGGCAATGCAAGACAAGTGATATGCAATAAATTTAGTTTTTTCTGGATCCATGAGGATAGTATAATTCTTTATTATCCTGTATAGATTTGTGTCAAAAACCAGAAGTGAAAGGAATTATTATGCGCGAACCCCATGAAAGGGGTAATATATTTTGGGAAATTGTCATGCGGAGATAAACATACATCCACCATTCAAACCAACCAGGGATTTGCATGAGACAAGAAGTTTTGAAATAAGAATTCCACCGGTCTCTGACCGGTGGTTCCAAACAAGGCAATCGCTAAC
>CAYNRQ010000100.1:0-2308 GCA_964399875.1 uncultured archaeon | reverse complement strand
GTTCTTGTATACTATCCTATAAACTCCGTTAACATCATACCACTTCTCGCCCATGAAGAAACCAATTCCAGGAACTATTGTATCCATTGTATGGGGCATTGGGTCCAATGAGTCTGGCTTAATGCTAACAGGATATACTGTTCCTTGGCATATCCTGTTTATCAGATGGAACCCCCCCCCGCATCCTGGTGCCAGTCAGAGAAGGATGTTGCATCAATGACAGAGAATTCGTATCCAAGGAGTTCTTCAAGCCTTGACCCTATTATCCTTGCTGCCTGTTCAATTGTCTCCTTTGGCAGATTCTTCTCCCAGTAATGGATAACAGAGCGGTCAACACGCTCCCCACATATCACTTGGCTCCAGTCTGTTTCTGTGTTCCTTAATGTTGACTTCTTGGATTCCTTTAGGACTATAAGAAGCAAATAGTCCTTTAATGAGTGCTTAGGTGGCTGTCCCCCTTTGGTTTGGTTTTATATCAGGTAGTAGTTTCCTCAATGATTCGACTATAACATTTATATTTCCCAAAATGCTATTCCATCTTGGGAGTAGCCCGTTTCTACTCCCCACCACTATCACCTCCTGTATGTATAACTATTTATATTACAATGTTAAATTAAGACAATTAAGAGGTGACTTTTATATGAAGGTAATAGTATATACCACCCCCATATGCTCTTACTGCCATATGGTCAAGGACTTTTTAAAGGAAAACAAGATAGAATTTGAAGAAATCAATGTTGCTGAAGACCAAGAGGCTGCGCAGGAAATGGTTAAGAAATCAGGACAGATGGGTGTTCCTGTGACAGAAATAACCAATGGAAACACCGAGATGATTATAGGGTTTGACAAGGAAAAGCTGAAAAAAGCCCTTAAACTGTAAAGGAAGTGAAGCCATGCTGGCTGTAGTTTTGGCAGGCGGGTTTGCAAAAAGGCTGTGGCCTCTGACAAAGGACACGCCAAAACCACTGTTAGATGTGGGGGGAAAACCCATAATAGAACATGTTATGGAAAAGATTCTGGAAATCAGGGATGTGGATAAAGTACTGGTATCAACAAACAAGAGGTTTGAAAAACACTTCAAGGATTGGCTCGGAAAAGCAGAATTCAATAAACCTGTTAAACTGATAACAGAGCCAACTGTGAACGAGAATGAGAAGCTGGGTTCTATCGGTGGACTGAAATTTCTGATTGAAAAAGAAAGAATAGATGATAATATGCTTGTTGTTGCAGGGGATAATCTGTTCATGTTTTCCCTTGTTGGCGCTTATGATTTCTTTAAGGAAAGAAAGGTCACTGTCAATGCGCTTTATGATGCAAAATCCATAAAGGTCGCAAGGGAGCAGGGCACGGTCTTGATTGATGGCAACAACAGGTTTATAAGCTTTGAGGAGAAAGCAGAGAATCCGAAGTCAACGCTGATATCCCTTGGCATATACTTCTTTCCCAGGGGGAATGTAAAACTGATTCCTCTTTATGTGGAACAGGGAAACAACCCGGATAAGATGGGTTATTTCATTCAGTGGCTGATGGAAAACTATGATGTTTATGGATATATTTTTCAGGAGAAATGGTTTGATATAGGGTGGCCAGAATCCCTTGAAGAGGCAAGAAAAGAATTTGGCGAATAATTCTCTATTATGTTGGCAATAAAATCTATGATTCAATCATAAGATGGATGCGTCATTTCTTGTTCAACAACTGTTCCCTCGCCAAGAAAAACCCAGAACTTATTCGGGGGATGCAAAGGCAACATTATTTATTAATAATCAAAAACAATATATTATTATGAGAGGCGTAGGACCTGTATCTGTTATACTGTTACTGGTCATACTCATAGCCCTTGCAGGCATGTCATGGGTGTATCTCTCTGGCTTTCAAGGAACCCAGACCTCAAGGAGGATAGCAGCCCCTATAAAAGGAGGATTCTGTGGCGTTAACAACGCAAACATAAAAATACAAAACATGGGATCAGATTATATAAAGCTTGTGGACACACCAAAAGATTTCCAAAAGATAGGCAACATGATTCCAAACCCTGGTTTTGAAAAGGACGTTGATAAAAACGAGCAACCTGATTTCTGGGGCGAAAATATAACAGTTGAAACAGTGGATGTTGTTCTGGTAACAGACCTCTCTAACAGCATGAAAGACTGCATGGATTCGCCGCAAATAACACCTGACCAGGACACTGTCCTGTTAATGCATTTTAATGAGGCTGGACAAACTGTAAAGGATTCTTCTGGCTGGGGGAATCATGGGACATTGGGAAGCTCACCAGGCTCTGATTATAACGATCCTACATTTGTTG
>CAYNRQ010000099.1:0-2436 GCA_964399875.1 uncultured archaeon | reverse complement strand
CCCACATTTTGTGGGTATTTTGTAACATTCTTGGTGTTTTTGTCCTCATTCCCCTATAAAACACAGGAAACATTTATAAAGTTTAATAATATAACTTACTTCACTACTATTAGGTGAAACTATGGGTAAATCTGCTAAAAAGGTGGGTGACGCTGTTGCTATTGCAGTACCGCCAAAGGGAAGAACGTGTATAAGGACTCTTGCAGAGTTTGAGTCAAAAGGGTTTATAGAGCATGATGAGTTTAAAAGGTTAGCCAAATATATCATGGATGATAGGAAAAGGTTAGATGTGGAAAGGCAGGAGATAGAAAGAGGTGAAAGAAAAGGGTATTCAACAAGAGAAGAGCTTATAAAAGAACTTAATGAATTAAGAAAAGAGGATGATATTGCTTTTTGCTTGTCTGTTTATCCAAATCTTCATAGAAGAGGAAAACCAGAAAGGATAGTGTTAGCATGTTATGAGATTGAAATTCAGGGGATTCCTGTAAAGCTTGTAGGAACAGACCATTATTATGCAGCAGATCATATAACATCAGGGGCAACAGAATTAGCCTTTATTGGTTTTGATGAGATTGCAGCAAGCTTTGCAAAACAGAATGAAAAGAAAAGGATCAAGAGATGGCCTGGATTTAACAATTCCTCTGTCAAGGGGACAGAGCCAGTTGTTCTTGGTTCTGCCGGGCTTGATGACTATTGTGCGCATTTCATAGCCAGTAAAAGGCCTGAACTCTTTGATAAGATTGGTTTTAATGAGGAATATTTTATTTACTATGGTATAAAGAGTATACTTGCAGATCAAAAATACATACCTTTTTATGCACATTTTATCAATACTAGGAAATCCAAGCAAACCCAAGAAAACCCATCTGATTTCTTACGTTCAGAGAGCATAGAAGATGATATAGAAAGATATGATGAAGAAAACGATACAAAATATCCAGCACTTGGCGTGATAATGGCTAATACAGGAGCAAGGGCAAAAGAAAAGGGTTTATGGGTATATGGATTGCCAGTTTTGCAATCCGAAACGCTGATTGTAGCTGATCAGATAGCTATTGAAGAGAACGATGATGTGCAAACCATTGCGAGAAATCTTGTGTGCAATACTTATGTGGATGAAAAAAGGATAGAGGAGTATGCGAAATGGTATTTAGGGTTGTGTGGAAACTTTGGTTACAAATGGGCCTACAGACCGTCCTTAGAGGATATGTATGTTGATGCCTTTGATAACATGACATGGAATAAAAAAGACAGTGTTGTAAAACCTGGAATTATAGGGATGTTGAAATCTGCAGAGGCCGAACTTAAAAGGTGATTTTAATGAATAAGGAATATGCTCAAAGATGTGAGAATCTGTTCCGTGGTCTTTATCAGGTTTACGAATGGATAAAAAATGGTGAACCTTTACCTGATTCTAATACATCCAGACTTTTACATGATCCAGACAAAGATTTATTTACAAAAAAAATAGAAGAGGAATTGGGCGAGTTGGTTGATTTGTCCGCTGGAAACCATTCGCACACAGGCAATCCAAAAAGGGATTTTTTAATGGAAGGGCATCAGGTATGGTACTGGCTTACCATGCTGGGTGTCACTGAAGATTTGGATTATGATAATTTGAGAACGCATGAGCATCTGTTAAGTGGTTTTCGAAATGATTGTGATATGCTGCAAAGAAAGAGGCCTGAGATAGTGACAGGCACAATTCCAGAAATAATATTGACAAATAAAACATGTATGGAATTTGTTGGTTACAAATGCAATCAATTCGATGCCTACCCGCATGAGATAGGTGTTTATGATCTTGAGCAGATGAAGCGCAGACCTTATTTAATGGAGCCTTTGTTAGAATTTGGTTTGATTGAATCAGAGCAAGAAAATAAAGAATAATGTGGGCCCAGAGGGATTCGAATTCGAGAGTTACAAGGTTTCCCGTGCAACCTCCCTCGACACCCGGGTAGCTTCCTTATTTCTGTCATCGAACCCTTTTACAGTTCCTTGACGCTTTCTTTTCCTTTATTATAAAAGCGTTCACGGAAAATCTAAGGGCTCCTCAACATGCTTTTAACATTATAAGTTAAAAGCCCGGTGCTCTACCAGGTTCCTCGCCTTTCTCTACATATTTCTTTTCCGAGTGTTTGTTTAAGCATCAACTCCCGTAAAGAAAGGCTCTGAGCTATGGGCCCACGCCTTGGCCGGGATATTCAGCTCTGCTGAATGCGCCTGTGAATGCAGCGAGCAGTGCGTTTGAACCCGGGTCATGGGAGCTCTGCAGTTTCTTTCCCGAGGGTTTCTTTGAACCACTCAAGCCGAAAGAAAGGCTCTGACAGTCCCATATGCATAGTCTTGATGTACATCTTTCAGTACACCAATTAGACCACTACACTACCAAGGCATAGTTGAAATTATAATATAATAAGTATATAAATAATTTTA
>CAYNRQ010000098.1:0-2558 GCA_964399875.1 uncultured archaeon | reverse complement strand
ATTAACCAATTGTGTGTGACCGGTGGTAAGGAGCTAATCAATTAACCGTTTGAGAAAATTTCAATTCAAAACTGAAGATTTGAAACCTGAAGAAATTTAGCATATAAAACCGGTGTGCATCTTGGTGATGGATCTCTACAAAATCGATTGAGAATATATGGTAAAAAGATGCTTGAAAGATGGAACAGAATAATAGGGTTTTACAATCCAAAACAGTTTTCAAAAGTCATGCTTTTTGGAAAAACTTGCATATTTCCCAATAAACCTTTCAACCAGCGAAAGGTTAAATGATATAATCCCTTCTCCCAGCGGAAAACTTTACTGCAGTCTGTTGTTGCGGTATAGTGACGACTGTATAGTGTAGGTGGGAGCGTTGCACACAGATCGTCAGGTCTGTGGTAGGCGACAATGTAACACCACCCTGTTGTTTCTGTATCGCTTATGCTTTTGCAAACAGCGGCAGATGGGCAGTTTGACTGGGGCGGTACGCCTTTGACAAAATATCAAAGGCGCCCTAAGGTCTCCTCATTCCGGTCAGAAATCGGAATTAGAGTGCAAGGGCAAAAGGAGGCCTGATAGGATTCTGGAAAGCAAGGGATCCTAACGCGAAAGCGCGGCCTAGCGATCCGCTATGCCTCATTAATTGGAGGCTAGCTCTGACAGAAAGTTTGACGGCTTTATCCAATAGATTCAAGCCGTCAGATCTGGATAAGCTACCACGGGGATAATGGAGTCGTGGCGGGCGAGAGTTCATATCGACCTCGTACATTGCTTCTCCGCCGTCGGCTCGGCTCATCCTGCGCGTGCAGCAGCGTGCAAGGGTGGAGGTGTTCACTCATCAAAGAGCCACGTTAGCTGGGTTAAATACGGTGCGAGCCAGTATGGTCTTTATCTGCTGGGGGTGTTGGTTGCCTGAGGGGAGGATTCTTTTAGTACGAAAGGAACAAAGAGTCGTGGCCTCTGGTGTATCGGTTGTGGAAATAGACTGACGACATGCTACTGCACAAGTCGTCTATCTGCCACAACGCATTGCCGAGTAGCTACGCCATAGCGAATAAACGCTGAAGGCATTCAGTACGACGACCTAGGTCTGTGCCTCTAGTCGTCTTTCTGGTCTAACTAAGCGTGAAGTCGCCCCCAAAAATAGGCAACCATTCTACAAACTGGTAGGCGACAGTCCGGCTGCTTGAAGAAAAGGCCAGACCACTTTTATCAATAGAATTAAGTGGTCATCCTCTAAATAGGCAGTCTACCGCCAGTATCGGTGCGTAGAGGAAGGTCCTGTAGACTACAGGTTAATGGAACCGGGGCGTAAGCATCAAGGCAACGAGATGTTCAACCCACGGTCCCCAACCCCTGACATGTCCTTGTTAAAAGGATAACTCACCCTTATTCTTACCAATATCGTTTGTATAGCGGTAGCTATATTCAGGTCTTTCTCAGAGCCTTTATGATATGATCAAAGAGAATATGTTCATATTTTGGGTGCCCACCATAGGGATAAATACCTGGTTTTGTATTCAGTTCTATCAGCCAGGGCCTCTGATTCCCATCAAAAAGAAAGTCAGCAGTATATATCCTGGGATGAAATATGGACAGCTTCCTTTCTATAACCCTCTTCATGCCCAGGACCTTCCTAGGTATCCTGCTGTTAGGAACAAATATCATTCTGCCACCAAGAGCAATATTGCTAATCAGACCTTTCCGGGGTTTTCTTATATAACACTGAACAATTCTGCCATTAATCACAATGACCCTTATGTCATGCACGCCTTTAACAAGACCCTTAATACCATTAGAACTATCTATAAACTCCTGAACTAAGGTGTTTTTCGGGATTCTGATATTTTTGTTTTTATTCACAATGCATATACCTTCTCCACCCTCACCCATTAAGGGCTTTATAACAACCTTGTCTGCCTTTATCTTGGATAAAGCTTTCTTGTATTCTTTTTGGTTATTTACCAGAAAACACCTTGGAACAATATCAGGGAAAGTCCTGTAGGTCTTCAATTTATCCTTGGCCAGAATCTCCAGGCCGACCCTGTTTACAAGGCCTGGTTTTTTCTCCATGCTTTTCTTCAGTCTAATTGTTTTACTATCTGTATGGAACTTATCGTAAATAAGATCAACTCCTGTTTTTCCGTTCAGTTTCCATCCGCTTTCAAAAACCCAGCACTTGGAAACAAACCCCTTTGAATACCATCTATAGTCTGAAAGCACAAATTTTACATCACAGACCCGGCCCCTCTCCAGAAAATCAGCATAGGCCTTGTTCATCTTGCCCTCAGAAAAAGGTCTCCTTTTCCCTTCACCGAGAGAATGCAAAATAGCAATGGTCTTCATTATTATAATTGGTATTAAGCGAATAAAAGTCCTATCTATATCTGTATGGGGATTGTGTAGTGTCCCCTGTCAATGTCCATGCTTGCAATCTCATACCACCGGCTTCATAGTGATTTAACAAACAGAAATAGCTGTAAAACAATCGATAAAATCCTATTTTAAATAAGAATTCCGCCGGTCTCTGACCGGTGGTTCCAAACAAGGCAATCGCT
>CAYNRQ010000097.1:0-2618 GCA_964399875.1 uncultured archaeon | reverse complement strand
GAGCCTGTGAAGCAATCTTATCATCTTTCAATCCAAGAGCTGACAACCTTTGGTAGTTCCTCTCAATAGTTTCCGGATTCATTCCCAGCAACTCAGCTCTTGAAGCAATCTTATCATCTTTCAATCCATACTTTCTCAGAAGATTATAAATCTCTCTAACAGAATCCTCATCATTATTACTGTTTTCAATCCAAGTTTTTGAAAAATCTGATATTTCCAAATCTTCTAATATCTCTTCCAAAACCTTTAACTTTTCCGTCATAATTTTATTGTAAAGTCTGAATATTTATAAAAGTTTCGGTTGTTACTACTTATTGATTAATAATCATATTTCGGCGGAGGCTTCCTAAACTATTGTCTACTTCGCTAAATCCCGATGTTAGCAGAAACCGCCCGCTCGCTTATTTTATATTATGAGGATGTTCTAGCTAAATAAGGTCCATGAAGGGTTTCATCATAGACAGGGCTCACATTAGACTCATAGCTAAAAGTAACAAAAAATACAATCGTTCTATCAACAGCAGGGACATAAACCGGATATCTCTCAATACAATCATATGCTCTACTCTCAAGCACGCCCTCGGGTTCTACCGGAAGCTCTGGAATTGAATCATATAAAAATTCTTCATCAACATATTCATCTGGATGCCCAAAAGATTGTTCTATCTTACAATTAAGTACTAACCTATCTTCTAAACTCTTCTAGTGTCTTGAACCTTGCTCTGTGTTTGTTATAGGTCTGGTGAAACCTCTCCATCTTTCCATGAGTTTGAGGGTGTTTTACTCTGCTGTAGATATGCTTTATCCCATAAGCATTCAATACTTCATTAAATTCATCCAGGAACTGTGAACCATGATCACTGAGTATGGATTCCATGCCTCCATAAGGCTTTGCTTCTTTTATAGCCTTCTTTAGGGTCTTTACTGCATTCTCTGTTGTAGCGTTATCATACTCATCAATTGCCAAGATCTTTCTGGATGCGTCATCCAGATATGTGATTAGTTGTTTTCCTGGTATAGCCTTGCTTTCATGCCAGTCTGTCTGGAGCATGCTGAGACTGTGCTTACGTTCAAACCGTATCCAAGGTCTTCTCCTCTTCTGCTTATTGGGTTCATCCTTTGCATATCCTGCATGTTTGAGTACCATATGTATGATGTTATGGGGAATACGTATTTTATGGTTTGCTAATATCTTCTTTTCTAGGATTACTGCACCAGAGTTATTGGGATGTTCTGAGAGTATGAGTTTTATGTGTTTAAGTGGTAGCAACTTTCTCTTTCTCCCACGTTTTTTAAGGATAATTTGTCCAGTTTCTATGTATTGTTTCCATAACTGCTGGATTCTTCTTCTTGATACGTTCTGAGATATTGCTAAGTCCTTTGTAGACATCCCTTTTTGTTTCCATCTTAGTATCCAGCGTATTTTCTTCTTGCTTAGTTTACGCATGGATATATTGTTTATAGGGGGGAAGTAATTATGGGATAATACAGTAGTTCCGGCTCTGTGAATTCATATGAACCAACAGTTCCCCGTCCTTTAGCCCGCGGATGCATAGTATTTTAATCATACACAGGAATGGGTAAGAGGTTATCACACAAGGTCTGTATCTGAATCAAAGAACTCTGTTGACAAGGGTATTCCCGAGGCCCCTGCTCAAGAGGATAGTGTTCAGGAGGCACTTTGAGGGCTACGCAAGGGCTGCAGATACAACATCAAGCAGCTTATGTATATCTATTACGTGAACGGTGTTGATGTGAAATAGCTGAATAACAAGGGATATGAATTCTGTCCCAAAGCAGGTTACCCAGAATCAGTAAAACTTAGCCGCTCTTTTTCGACAATATCACAGACATCTGATATATTGTTTATATCATAATCAGCGCCTGACTTCTCAGGCCTGTAAGGCCTTGTTTTTCCACCCTTTCCTGCTATTATAACAGCGCCGTATTTAGCGAAGGCCGTCTTCATGCCAAGGGCTTTTGCCCCCTTGATATCCTTGTTCACCCAGTCCCCCACAAAAAGTATATTTTCTGGCCTCACCTTGAGCTCCTTTACAGCTGCCTTAAACGGCATGGGTGATGGTTTGGTATGTCCTGTGTCATGTAGTGTAACTACAACATCAAAGAAATCCTGTATCCCCATCTCCACAACCCTTATCCACGCATTAACAGAGGGGGCATCTGAAACTATCCCCAATTTTATTCCCATCTTCTTGAGCTTGAGCAGTGTTGGTATTGTGCTGGGATAAGGTTTTATATAAGCAATCTGAGCCTTTCTGTATGCAACTATCCCTTCGGCCAGAATCTTGTAATCAATCCTGTGAAGGAGATTCTTAAGAAGCTCCTGGAATATTTTATTGTATTCTATTCCATACCTGTCATACAGCTCAAAAAGAATCTCGAGTGTTTTCTTCTTTCCTGTCTTAAGCCCCGCATCTGTCATGGCCTTTACAGCAGCCTCACACGACTTTCTCTTCATAAGCATGAAGTCTATAAGTGTATTGTCCAGATCAAAAAGAACAGCCTTTATCATGTCCTAATCTAGGAAAACATTATTTAAATAAGAATTCCACTGGTCTCTGACCGGTGGTTCCAAACAAGGCAATCGCTAACAGTCA
>CAYNRQ010000096.1:0-2720 GCA_964399875.1 uncultured archaeon | reverse complement strand
TGTGACTGGTGGTAAGGAGCTAATCAATTAACCGTTTGAGAAACAGGGGTCGAAAAAAATTTAGAAAGGGTAAAGGACTAATTCTGCCAACACCAATTAATCTATATGCCCTGATTATTGTGTCCCAAGTGTAACAGCAAAAAAGGAACATGGAAAGTAAGGAGAAATAAGCGTGTCTGTATGAACTGCAGACGCGAGTGGAATCCCAAGAAACTCCCACTCAGATGGTTTGTATTGGGGCAAAGCTCCTAGGATAGCTGAACTAACAGGCCTCAACAGGAAACGTGTCATACGTGCATTGATACATACATGGAGCGTAATCAGTTCTCAGGCATTGTTGAAGTTGATGAGACCTGTATGGGAGGCCAGTGGAAGAACAAAGGAAGTCTGCAAGATCCAAGGGAACCAAGCGTGGAAGGGGAACGTCAAAGCAATCGGTGTTCGGCATATATGCCCGCAAGGGTATTGTTTGGGCAGAGATAGCTGATGATGTAGAAGCCAAAACATTACAACCATTAATCAAGAAAAAACTCAGAAAGGCTATACAGGCATTGCAACGCAAGGATATGTTCACAGATTGATTGAACACGCAAGGGGGGGGGGTATAGTGACAAGAAAGGAACGCATATTAACGGTCTGGAGGGGTTCTGGGGTTACCTGAAAAAATTAGCTGCAAAAGGCAGTATAAGAAGGGCGCGGTTAGCTCTGTATCTTGGTGAGTATGTTTGGAGGTATAATCATAGGAAACTGTCTGTTGATAGTCAAGTTAAAAAGTTATTGAATCTGCTAAGCAATAGGAGGTATTGGTTGGCTGGAATGGGACTATACCCTAAGATTAAAATCCAAGGCAGACAGAGGAGAAACGGAAATGGTTGTTAACAAATTAAGAAGCATCAGTAGTATAGAAGAAATATACAGCGTCACTGGCAGTTCAGATATTATTGTTAAACAGGGTAAAAGACACAGCAAACCTTAATGATTTGCTTATCAACAAAATAAGGAATATAGACGGTGTTGATCACACAAGAACATCCATAGTTCTGTCATCCTTTTAAAAAATCCTATATAAACCTATACTTCTAAGAAGATTTCTGAATCCCTGCTCTTCTTTTGCAGATTCATTCACAATCAAGCAGGGCTTTCCTGCTGCAACAACATAAGTCTTAGTAACAGAATTTTCTGGTTTTTTAACAGAATTATTTGCAGAATTCTTTTTTTCAAATATTGGAAAACTCAAATCACTATCCTGTTCATAATTTAATTTGTTTTTCAACGCAATCTCGGCCTTTCCCAATTCCCTTCCAAGATATGCTGCATGATCCTGCCTTGAAAGCATACCCAGCTTTATAATCTTATGGTATATATCCTCTGCGTTTTTGCCTGTTATAATCCTCTGAAGCTTTCTGTCATTGTTATAGTGTTCAACAATTATCTCCCCCTTCTCGTGATCTGGATGCACAGTAAAGAAACCCCCGGGATCCTGAACCCATTCTTTCACCTCATGCTTTTCTGCTACAATCCTTTCTGGCCCATCTGTTTCCACCGCTTCACTATCCTCGTACGGTCCTGGGTTTTTATTAAAACATTCCTCTATCTTATCTTTTATTTTTTCTATATTCTCTTCCCCTATAAGGTCAATTGCTTCTACCTGTTTTCTAAACCTCTCAACCTCTTTATTCTTTATATTCTTCAAAACAGGCATTGCACCCCTTGCTCCTATAATATTCTTGTTCTCATCAATACCATTTTCTATAAGAGATTTTATGGCCTGGCCAACAAAATGCCCTTTAGAAACCTTACCGCACAAAATAAGATACCTTATTTTTGGATTGGATATTACATTCTTTATTATTTTTTCTATGCCTATATTCTCTGTCACGCATTTACCACATATAGCAACCTTTTCCATAGGAATTTCCATCTCTATGGAAGCCATTGTGCATACTGCAACAGGAGAATTCTGGCCACCTGTTTTATATCTACCTTCGACATCCGGCCACATAAAGATAAATTAAGAATAAAAAATTTAAGGTTTATTAAAATTGACCCAAAACCTATCGAGAGGAACAACCACCGCATTCAAACATACAATCTTATTTCAGAATATCTGCTGTAGCAGCCCCAATAGATGAAAAAAATGATACAAATACCACTAATTTAAATATCCAATAAAGATTTGTTATCTGGCCTCCTATCACACCAAACATCCACAGGATAAAGAATGCGCTGGAATATGAGACTACAAACAGAGATAATAATCTTTTTGGTATGTGAATATAGGGTTTTCCTATATCTTCTTTTGCAACCCTCTGGAATTTTGTATAGTATATAATCAATGTGGTTACAAAAACCGTGAAAAATATCAAAAAAATGAGTCTAAAAAATGTCAGACCGTTTGCAAGTCTCCATACTTCCTCCGTAACCGCAAATGGGGAAGAAAAGAGAAAGGCGCCAACTATTTGCTGGGCCAGATCATCGAACCCGAATCTTTCAAGCTTTTTGTTTGGAATATTCTTGACTAAGGAGATCAAACCATTCTTCCTTCCCTTTATTTCTTTCGCTACCATAACCACACCTCATACTCGGGGGTTCTGGGTTTTCCTGGTCCATTCCTTAGCCACCTTCAATAATTATTTAGCAAAAGATGTATTTAAATAAGAATTCCCCGGTCTCTGACCGGTGGTTCCAAACAAGGCAATCGCTAACAGTCACCAGTCACT
>CAYNRQ010000095.1:0-2832 GCA_964399875.1 uncultured archaeon | reverse complement strand
TAACCAATTGTATGTGACTGGTGGTAAGGAGCTAATCAATTAACCGTTTGAGAAAAGTTAATAGCGCAATTTACCAGGACGGAAAACTTTGCATCAACTACGCTGAATCCATAAACAGAAGACAATATCACAATCTGGGTGTTTTTGATGTTAATAATAACTTACATCTCTTGCTGAGATTCAGTTCCAGAATGAATCTTTCAGGGCGAATCATGCAAGCCTTGAGGTAATTGATAATAAAGTGTTTGTTTTTTACAACGAAGATGAATCAACACTTGGTGATAATCCATCAACAAAGTTTGATATTCTCGCACAGGTATTTGAATGGCAATAATTCCCTTTTAACCGAAACATTTCCATGGGTTTTAAAAAACAAGGCCTGACAAAAATAAAGTATGAAACAATTAAAACTGCCGGTGTTAGGAATAATCCTTATTGCAGTGATTTTAACCAGCGGATGCATTGTAAATCCGGCACCTGTTCTAAACACTACAGGATCCACCACAGGTGGTGTCCTAAATGTTACTGATGCAAACAACCAGTTCGCTTTTGAGCTTTATTCTAAACTTAAAGAATCCGAGGATGGTAACATATTCTTCTCTCCATATAGTATTTCCACATGCCTGGCCATGGTTTATGAGGGGGCCAGGGGCCAGACAGCTGAGGAGATCCAGGGCGTTTTCCATTTCCCTATAAATGATAGTGAGAGAAGGCCCAACTTCGCAAGTATATACAACACACTAAACAAGGCCGGTAAGCCTTACCAGCTGAGCACAGCAAATGCCTTATGGGCCCAGCAGGACTACATCTTTTTGGATGAATATTTCCAGACAGTAGAAGAATATTATGGCGGAAAAGTGGCAAACATGGATTTTGTCACACAAACAGAACAGTCCCGTCAAACCATAAACACCTGGGTTGAAGAACAGACAAATAATAGGATTAAGGATCTGCTGCCAGAAGGCTCCATAACTGCTATAACAAGGCTCGTCCTTACTAATGCTATTTACTTCAAGGGTGACTGGATCTATCAATTTGATAGACAGTCCACAAGAGAGAGTGATTTTAAGATAACCCCGGATAATGTTGTCAGGGTTCCAATGATGTATCTGGAGAATGATGACGCAAGATTCAATTACACTGAAACAGACGATCTTCAGGTCTTAGAACTTCCTTACAAGGGTGATGATCTTTCCATGCTTATACTTCTACCTAAGAAAAACCTAGAATCTATTGGCCCTTTAACAGCAGAAAAACTAACTGAATACAGGGAGATGCTCTCAGAAGAGGAAGTAACAATCTATCTGCCTAAATTTGAATTCAACACAAAATACTCTTTATCTCATACTCTCAAGCAGATGGGCATGCCAACAGCCTTCTCAGAAGCAGCAGACTTCTCAGGAATGACAGGCCAGAGAGACCTTTTCATTGGCTTTGTGATTCACCAGGCCTTTGTAAAAGTAGACGAGGAAGGAACAGAGGCCGCAGCAGCAACCGGAGCAGGTATGATAATGTCTTTACCTCCTCAACCAAAAATATTCCGGGCAGACCATCCATTCATTTTCCTGATTCAGGAAAAAACCACAGGAAACATACTATTCTTTGGGAGGGTTGTGGATCCTAGTGCAGAATAAACTCAAAAAAACTTTATAAAACCCCTGACCCTTTTTTTAAACAAGTGAGCTGGGCAGGTAGCCTCGCCTTGGGTTGTTAATTCGACCGTGAGGTGTGGAAGCTCCACTCACCCAACCGCAAGGTTAAAATGCACTGTCGTGAGGCAGAAGCCGAGAGGTTTTTGTCAAGAATAGAAACATACCTCGGCCTTGGAGCAAGGATGCGGAGTTATCCCAGGCGACTGGGAAAATACGCTGAGCAGAGAAGGGGTTGTGGATGAAAAGGCTTGGCAATGCAGGGTGCAAGTGAGTGAGGTTTAGGCCTCCAAACACGCATTAGACAGATGCTACCAGTCAAATCACTAAAAGGCTATTAAAGGCCTTTTGGTGTTGATTAACAGAAAGTGGGCTATACCCAGCACACTTTTTATATTTCTTTTTCTAAATTTAATAATGAAAAGAAACATGGTTGCAGGACTTATAATAAGGAGCGGAAAGCTTTATGGTGCATAATATAAAGCATAAATGTCTAAGAATTGAACCTCCAGGAGGAAAGAAAAAAGACAAGGAAGCCTGGGAGCAGGCCGTGGCAAGAGAGGTTAAAGAAGAACTCGGCATGAAGGTTTTTCCAAAAAGACTGTTTGGTATATATGGCACCCATTTTCCTGAGGGTCAGCTCTCTCTCTCCACATGTATTTTTGCGATATTCTGGAAGGAGAGCCAAAGATAATGGAACCAGAAAAGATAAGCAGTTTCCAGTGGTACTCCCTTCAAGATCTGGAAAAGTTAAGGGAATCAGGCCACATGGTTCCAAATATGTGCCAGGCCCTACCTGATCTAAAAAAGCATTTAAATATACAACCTGAATAATTAATTGATGACATGTCAAAAAGAAACAAGATCCAGATGCCTCAGAGCACAGCAGGCCTTATCCGATATTTTGAGGAATCTGGAGATACAGTGAAATTAAAACCAGAGCATGTAGTTGCTATGTGCATTATAATAATAGCTCTAGTTCTAGGTTTGAGATTCATGATGATTTAAATAAGAATTCCGCCGGTCTCTGACCGGTGGTTCCAAACAAGGCAATCGCTAACAGTCACCAGTCACTATGCGGAATGCTCTCAAACAATTAACCAGGAGCTCCGCATCCCACCAGTCTTGTTAACCAATTGTGTGTGACTGGTGGTAAGGAGCTAATCAATTAACCGTTTGAGAT
>CAYNRQ010000094.1:0-2834 GCA_964399875.1 uncultured archaeon | reverse complement strand
GCGTGCATATGTGATTATAGTAAGGGATTAGCCATTAAACTTATGTCCCACACTCCATAAAAATAAGTAACTATTTAAATTAATAAGACAATTTATTAGAATGAGGATAAAACACATAATTGTTGCTGTTATTATCATCCTATTGCTTCTAGTTATACCGCTACTGAATATATATGGGGAATTATTGTGGTTTTCCAGCCTTGGATATGAAGCTGTCTTCCTTAGGATACTGCTAACAAGTATATATCTGGGTGTTTTGTTTGGAATGGTATTTCTTGTGTTTGCCCTGATAAATGTAAAGACAGCTGAAAGAATGTCATCCAAAAAAAAGGGAAGAGGCGGAAGCAAAGGCCGTTTGCTTCTTGGTTTGATACTTGTCTTTTCCCTGATAATTGGCATTTCATTCTCTAACTGGGATGTTGTTTTAAAATTTATAAACGCATCTGAATTTGCTGCTGCTGACCCTGTGTTCAACACCAATGTGGGTTTCTACGCCTTTGTCCTTCCTTTCTACGGATTTATACTCAACTTTCTTATCGCAACCCTTATTCTGACAACGGTTCTTACTTTTATCACATACTTCTTTTATTCAAATATAATCAAGACGAAACTGCTTGAAGAGGACCTTGAAAGCAGTGGTGTGTCTACCTATATATTCGATGTATCAAAACTAAAGCACAGGGTTATACCCCATTTGAGTGTATTGCTTGCCTGCCTGTTTTTTGTGATAGCTTTTGGTATACATCTTGCAAGATTCAATGTTCTGTTCTCTGGCTCCGGCGCGGTTTATGGTGCCGGCTTCACTGACCTTAATGTTATCCTGCCTTTACTCACCACACTATCCATTGTAGCCGGTATTATAGGTGTTCTCTTCCTGATAAACCTCAAACTAAAAAAATCAAATATCATAAGAAACGGAATAATAGTCTTTTTTGTGATTGCTGTAATCGGTTTATTGGTGAGCACCGTGGTTCAGAGCTTTGTTGTTTCTCCTGATGAGTTCAATATGGAAAGCACATTCATAGAAAGGAACATAGAAAACACCCTGAGTGCTTATAATCTGCACACAGTTGAAGAGAAGATTTTTCCTGTTTCATATAATCTAACAAAGGCAGATATTCTAAGAAACACCAGGACAATAAAGAACATAAGGCTGTGGGACTGGAGGCCATTAAAGGAAACATACAGACAACTCCAGCTGTTTAGAACATACTACTCCTTTGAGGATATTGATATTGACAGATACAACCTGAATGGAGAATACAAACAGGTTATGATATCACCGAGGGAGATGAATATAAACAACCTGCAGTCAGGAGCAAAGACATGGATCAATGAGCACCTTGTTTATACCCATGGCTATGGAGTGGTGATGAATCCTGTTGACAAGGTAACATCAGAGGGGCAGCCGGAATTCTATATTAAGGACATACCACCTTCTTCTGATTACATAAAGATGGAAAGACCTGAGATATATTACGGCCTTGAAACAGGCAAATATGCTGTGGTGAAGACCACAACAGAGGAGTTTGATTATCCAAGCGGGGAACAGAACATCTACACCACATACAACGGCTCTGGTGGCGTGGTCTTATCAGATATCATAAGAAGGTTTGTTTATGCCGCAAGATTTGGTTCAGTAGAGCTGCTTTTTTCTGGTTCAATAACATCTGAGAGCAGGCTGCTTATGCACAGAAACATAGTAGAAAGAGTAAGAAAGATAGCGCCGTTCCTCTTGTACGACAGCGATCCCTATATTGTTATATCTGATGGGAGGCTTTGTTGGATCCTGGATGCATACACAACCACAGACATGTATCCCTACTCTGAACCCATCTATCTGATGAATACAGGCAAGAGCTTTAATTATATCCGAAACTCAGTAAAGGTTGTTGTGGATGCATATAATGGGGATGTCAAGTACTATGTGATTGACAGCGCTGATCCAGTGATCCAGACATACAGAAAGATGTTCCCTGAGATATTCTTGGATTTCTCAGAGATGAGTGATGATCTAAAGAGCCACTTAAGGTATCCTGAGGACCTGTTCAGGATTCAGGCAGAGATATACTCCCTTTACCACATGAAGGACCCCAATGTTTTCTATAATAAAGAGGATGTGTGGGTAGTCCCTGATGAGATATACAGAGGCAACAGGCAGCAGATGATACCTTATTATATAATAATGAAACTGCCTGGAGAATCCAAAGAAGGGTTTATCATGATGTTGCCATTCACACCAAAGGGTAAAGAAAATATGATCGGCTGGATGGCTGCTAAATCCGATTTCCCGGAATATGGCAAACTTACTGTTTTCCAGTTTTCAAAGCAGGAGCTAATCTACGGACCTATGCAGATAGAGGCCAGAATAGACCAGGACACAGAAATATCCCAGAAGATAACCCTGTGGAGCCAGAGCGGATCCTCTGTTATCAGGGGCAATACCCTGGTTATACCGATAGAGAACTCCATAATATATATAGAGCCCCTGTACCTGGAGGCCACTGAAAGAGGAACTTTACCAGAACTAAAGAGGGTTATACTTGCCTATGGAAACCAGATAACCATGCAGGAGAGCCTGGACCAGGCCATTGATGCAGTGTTTGGAATCACACCACCATCAACCGCACCAGCGCCAACCAACCAGACAGCAGAACAAATCCTTATCCAAATATCCGACCTATATAATCAGGCCCAGCAGGCCCTTAAGGAAGGAAACCTGACCAGGTATGCAGAATATATGGATAATATCGGGAGTATATTAAAGGGCTATTAGTTTTGGGTATAGTTATATTTAAGCCACTTCGATATAGTATATATGCCACGAATTTCGT
>CAYNRQ010000093.1:0-2856 GCA_964399875.1 uncultured archaeon | reverse complement strand
TGGTTTCCTTGGAAGGGGGGGGGGCAAAAAAGAGGTTAGCCGGTGTAGTAATATTGGCCTTTTTCTTTCTGCTCTTTGTCCAGTTGGGAATCTGATTTATTGGCCCGTGGTCTGCCTGTCTGCGGATCTCTCCTGAAGGTTATATCCAGGGCCTTTAAGAAATCATTCATTCCGTCTTTAAGGTCACATGGTGCCTTTCCAATGCCTTTCACACCCCGCTCTCCCTCAAAAACCATTATCCTGTCAGCCAATGCATCTATGAACTGAAGGTCATGATCCACAACAAAACAGGGAATCTCCTTTTCCTCGGACAGTGCTCTTAATAGCTTTGCAACCCTTAGCCTCTGCTCTACATCCAGGAAGGCTGAAGGTTCGTCAAGGAGCATCATCTCCCCTGGCTTTATCAAGACGCAGGATATAAGGACTGATTGCATCTCTCCTCCTGAAAGGGAGCGCATACTCCTGTCCAGGAGTTTTTCCAGACCCATGAATCTTATAATCCTTTTTTCCTCTTTTCCTGATATGTTTTTATGAACCTTTTCCTTGATGAAATCTGAAACAGCAGATTCTGCCTCCTGTTTAGAGAAAACCATCATTTGCGGTTTATAGGAAAGCTCTGTTTCCTTTACGGGCTGGCCCTGGTCTGGGGACAGGATGCCGGCAAGCATCTTTATGAACGTGGTTTTTCCTATGCCATTCGGGCCGAGTATGCCTATCACTTCTCCTTTATAAAGTCTGCCTGGCTCTGTTTTTAAAGAAAATTCCCTGAACTTTTTGGTGAATGCAGGGAATTCAAGAAACAGTTTGTTCTTTTCTGATTTCTTGGCCCTGCCTGAGAAAACAATGGGTTCGGGTCTGAACCTCACATTATCCTCTTTTATGTATCCTTCCAGATATGTATTTATTCCTATTCTGACACTGTATGGTTTTGAAACAATTCCGAACACGCCTGGTTTTCCATAAAGTATGTGTACATAGTCAGCAAGGTAGTCAGCTATTGCCAGATCGTGCTCTATTACCATAACAACTGCTTTTTCAACAAGTCTTCTTATCTCCTTGGCCACAACAAGCCTTTGGTATACATCCAGATAGCTTGAAGTTTCATCAAAGAAGTAAAATTCCCTGTCCCTCAGAAGAGTGGCTGCTATTGCAAATAACTGGAGCTCTCCTCCAGAGAGATTATCAACCTTCTTGGTTAGCATGTTGGTTATATTAAGGTTAGAGGTTATTTTTTCCAGCTGGTTTTTTTCATCCACTTTCTTCAACAGATCTATAACCTTTCCTTTCCATACCCTTGGGATGAGATCCACCTGCTGGGGCTTGTAAGCTGTTTTAATCTTCTTTTTTGCCAGCCTGTCCATATAGTCCTGGAGCTCTGTTCCCCTGAATCTTTCAATTATCTCTTCCCATGGACTTTCCTTGCCAACCAGACCCGTGTTTGGCTTCAGGTCCCCTGACAATATGTTAAGAACAGTGGATTTACCCATTCCGTTCTGGCCTATCAGGCCCACAACAGCTTTCCTTTTTGGGATTGGGAGTCTGAACAAAGAGAACATGTTTTTTCCGTATCTGTGAACTGGATTTTCCTCAAGCTTTTCAGGAAGGTTTACAATGGTTATGGCCTGCGTTGGACATTTTTTTATGCAGATCCCGCACCCTATGCATATATCCTCGTCTATCACTGGTTTTTTATCTAAGAAGATTGTTACGCAGTCCTCATTTGATCTGTTTTTTGGACACACCCTCTGGCAAAGATAATCGCATATTCTGGGTCTGCATAGCTCTCTGTCTATCACTGCTATCCTTTTTTGCTTTGGCATGAATAAGGTTGGGAAGAGGTTATTTAAATTTTTACTACAAAATACAAGTATGAACTATCAGCATGTGGTGGGAATAGAAGATAATGGGTTTTTTGCAGTTTCTGTCATGGGTTACAAACCTGATGAGCCGTTATACAATAAAATTTTTCCTGATGCTGATTCTGAGCTTACGAACCGTGCGGTTTTGCATATCAGGAGAAGCGAAAAGGCAGTTGCCTCATTTTCAGAGAGCGAGGTCAGATTTGTTATGGTTGTTTATAACGGCAAAAGAAAGGTCCTGCCTAAAAGGGATGGAAACTACAGAAGGTGTATAATAGATGTTGCCAGCGATAAAAAAGAAGAGGCAATGATAATGATGAAGGAAATATGCGAAGCTCCTGAGGAGTTTGTAAGTTTTGATCAAAAAATGTTTTTCCGTGAGGATATGATAAGCGAAAGACTGAGGCAGTTAATAGACTTTTACAGGTCCCAGGAATAGTCATTCTTCCACTATCTCTATGTCCTTTTTGAGTACAAGCTTTGTGGTCTCCTTGAAAGTGGACTTGGAGATCGGAAGTGCTCTGTCCCTTGGAACCTTGATTTTTAGAATCTCCCCCCTTTCTGCATAAAGAATATTTATGCCCAGTAAAGGAACAGGAAAAATAAGATTCTGGAAAAATGTTTTAGGATCTGATGACTCCTCTATAACCTTTATCTTTTTTCCGAGTGTTTTGGATAGCTTTTTGACTATTATTCCGCTCTTGCCAACTATCCTTGCAGCATCGCCCTTTTTGGATATTATCAATACAAGCCCTGGTGTGTCAATTATCTTCTTTATATGGATACCTTTTAAGGATTTGGCCTCTGAGGATATCTGATGAAGCAATCTTGAGATATAAACCTCGCTCTTGGAGATTTCACCTTCGTTCAGCCTTTCTTTGCATGATTTGCAGAGAATCTTAGAAGCGAGACAAACTTCACATATCGGAGCTTTCATAATAAACACACTATTAATTTGTTGAAAAGATTAAAAAGATTTGAATATTTATAAAGAGCA
>CAYNRQ010000092.1:0-2969 GCA_964399875.1 uncultured archaeon | reverse complement strand
GATTGCCTTGTTTGGAACCACCGGTCAGAGACCGGTGGAATTCTGATTTAAATCCCAATATAAACACTCTTCATTTTCATTTTCAACATAATGGACCGCACAATAGCAATGATCGCCTATCTTAATATCCCAATCTTTCCCACAAACTTCACACTTTTCCATATCAAAATGATATTGTTTTGGTTTTATTAATTCTATCATTTCTGCACATGCTCCAATCTAATGGATAATAATCTTCATAGAGTGATGGTCCTACTACTTAACCAACAGAATGAACCTTATTATCAGAATCACAATTATGATAACTGTTATAACAACTACTACAATCGTTTTCCAGAATGGTCTTTCTCCTGTTTCTATCAAGGCCCCTGTCACATTGGTCAGAGAAATATTCATTGTTACACCCGTGCTCGCATTCATTGTGACGTTCTCACCGTCTTCTGGTTCTTCAGGCTCCTCCACGACTGTTGTCACGTCGTTCTTATCTACTACCGGTGCCTCTGTAATATCTGATACAACAGATGCTGTTATATCCAGCTTATCATGGGAATATTGGGAATCAATACCCACTTCCACAGAATGATTTCCTGAAACTCCCTCTGATGGTTCAAGATAAAGATAAATACTCTTCTCCTCGCTTGGCAGCAGACCGAATGTTTCAGGGCTCACATAAACCCATTCAGGACCAACAACAGATACTGTGTATGTGTCTGCTATCTCTCCTGTGTTTTTAACCACTATTGGCACAGCAGCTGCCTTGAAAACCTCTACAAAGGCCAGGTTGCCATTGCTCAGATCAACAGAGTAGCATTCTTTAACAGGCCTTATGTTTAAAACAGCATCTGATTCCAGAAAAACACCATGCGCTGAATTCACTTTTGTACTAATAACATATGCACCGCTTGTATCTGAGAACACAGTGTAGGTAAATTCTTTTTGCCTGTCTGGATTTAATTCCACTTTTTCTGTAGTGTTTCCCTGGAATACTATTGTATAATTATCAGCCAGTTTGCCTGTATTCTTCACTATTACCTTGTAATCCACTGCTGAATAAGGGCACATTGTATACGTTTCTGGCACAATGCTCAATTCTGCAGAATAGCAGTTTTCAACATTAATTATGGCCTGTGACTCAAAGGAGACAGCGCTATCATGGCTTGATGCAACAACATCTATTGTTCTCACACCCTCTTCTAAGCCAGTTGTATCAACATCCAACTGAACTGTTCCGCTTCCGCCTGGAGGAAGTATTATAGTGTTCTGGCTCAGTGAACCAAGTGTGGCTACAAGATCGTATGTTTCCTCAATAAATCCTGTATTGATTATACCCACAGTAAAGCTTACAGGCACCTTTTCGCATGTTGTTTGCTGTGAAGGTGAAATCATTACAGCCACACCTCTGCATTCCTCTGCAAATATCTTTCCTTTATAGGTTTTTGCTTCCATAGAAGAAAGGGACGTCACTGTTATCTCAAACGTGTTCTGGCCTGAATACTTTGGTGTTACCTGTATATTAACATCCATTACCTTTCCAGCAGGTATTGTAATATTATCAGGGACTTCAATCCAATCAGTTGATGTGGATATATCATATGTATCATCCACTGTCCCTTTATTTGTTACTGAAAAAATAAAGGTTCCTGTTCTTCCAACGCAATATGTCTGTGCCTGAACACTCGTGCTGCTAAGCAAAACAGCCACTATAAACGCAAAGAGTGCTATCTTTCCTTTCATATATTCTTCACCATCTAATCAAAATGTATACTACGATTACAATGATTATTACAATTATAATTGGTATTATAATCCCATAGGAGTCTAATCTATTGCCGGTTTCATTTCCAACAGCGCCTGTAACTGACGGGCCAGGTGTTATATTAACCTTTCCTGTATCACCCTCCGCAGTCTCCTCGCCTGTCACATTCCCGTCCACTGTATCTGCCGGTTTTTCTGCACCCCCTTCCAGGTTCACACTAAAGCTGTAGCAGTCATCAATTTTTAACTGAACCATTGCACAGTCCCTGTTGTATCCCACTGTTCTTGACTGTGCTGAAATCAAAACAGAATGTGTTCCTAACAATCCGCCCGGTGGGTCAAGTTTTAGTACAATATCTTCAGACTGGTTTGCACCCACACTTACAGCAGGCTGGCTGAGCTTTGCCCACTCAGGTGATGTTTTTAGGTCAAATGCGTCAGCATATTTTCCATTGTTTTTTATTTTAAGCACAAATTCTACAGGACCAGCGTCCTCTTCACACGACTCTTTATAGCTTTCATTTACTATCTCCATCTCAACAACATAACAGGGCAGTATCTTTATTTTCAATTTTTCTTTATCCGCATCAGATCCCACACTCATGGATTTTGCCTCAATAGTTACAGTGTATTCACCCTCCTTTTCAGGAATGTTTGTATTTATCAAAAAAAGATCCAGCACCTTGGTCTCAGCTGTGGCCAGGGTAAATCCTGTCTGTATCTGGCCATTCCAGCCTTCTGGAAGGTCCATAATAGAAAGCTTGTATGTGTCTGTGCTTGCTCCAAGATTGGTTACCTTGATCTGAACATCAAGTATGGTTATTGGTCCAGGACATATCTCCAAGGGATTGGCATCCGCACCTATAATATTTCCGGTGGTCGGGTCCAGCAACTGAAGATTCACTTCAGAAGCCATTGCAAGACCTTGGAAACCCGTTGTGGTTAAACTCAAAGCCAATATAAACCAATAGAACGACAGTCTTTTCATAAAAATATATAGAAGATAAATTTTTTAAAGCTATGGGTGAGCTTTCTCTCTGTTTTTTACCGAAAGTTTTTTAAGCTTTTCGGTACCACAAAAATGAAACAGTTTTATAAAAATTACTATCAGGTAGTTATCTATGGGAAGAAAAATAGATTTTGATTCAATAGAATGGGAAAGGAAAGGCATACTATACAGAGGGAGCATGCAGTATAAATTAGAAAAAGATCTA
>CAYNRQ010000091.1:0-2973 GCA_964399875.1 uncultured archaeon | reverse complement strand
TGACTGGTGGATGCATGTCATATTGAGCACCGAGTGCAAAGCGTATGTTTTTAAAATGTCCGTTTTTGCGATTGTTTTATTAACTTGTTTTGAAAATATAAAATAAGAGCACATGGATGATTGATATGCCAAGAAAATTGCCCAGACACCTGACACCAATAGAGGTCGCAGAGATGTTTAAGGCCGCAGAGAAGAAACCAAGAGACTGCATGCTTATGAAGTGCCTTTACTTCTTGGGTTTAAAGAACTCAGAAGCCCAGAATCTGGATATAAACAATATAGACCTGATAAGCAAGACAGTGAAGGTGGTTCAGGGCAAAGGCAAGAAAGACCGGTATGTCCCTATTCCTGGTGATTTTTCCCAGGAGCTCAGGGCCTTTATTCAGGGCAGGCAAGGGCTTTTATTTCCGGGCAGGGGGTCTGGTGGCAGGCTTAGTGATCGTCAGATCAGGAGAATAGTGAAATCGTATGCAAGAGAGGCCAATGTCCGGAAATGCGAGGAAATCCACCCCCACACTCTGCGCCACTCCTATGCCGCACACTTGCAGAATTCAGGGGTTCCTCTTAATGTAATCCAGAGCATGCTCGGTCACGCCCGGCTGGAAACAACAGCAATCTACACTCACATGGGTGTTGAAAAAACCAGGGAATGGATTGAAAAAGTGTTCAAAGGAAAATATACTTTATATAAGATATAATGTAAAATGTATTTTATTAAGCTGTTATTCAGTAGAATATATTCTTAAATATCTATTAAATAGAATGTAATTGATTAGTTCTAATTAAAAATATATACTATATAGTATTTATTATAATTTATACATTCAAACTATACTTTTTAATCTAAAAACAAGTAAGAAGAGGCCATATTTTCTGGCATGTCTATTTATTATTTAATAATGCAAATAATATACCAGGGGGTGCAAGAATGTGTTGGGGTAAGAAATACATTGACAGGATGAAAAAACAGAAGATGGGCATATTTGTTTCATGGGCAGCATCGAAGTTCCTTTTTGGCCTTGGCATAGGCTTGGTTTTATCCAGGTATACTCCATTAACAAGGTTTAATACAGAATTAACAGGCTGGTTCATTATAATACTTGCCATATTGGTAGCATTGCCTGTAATAAATGCTGTGATGAAATAATAAATAAGGTCAATACAAATTAAATTATATGAAGATAGTTGTCTACAGCACCTGCGGAAAAAAGAAGATTGAAAACAAGATTAAAAAACACGGATTTGCTTTGTCTGAAAGAAATCCTGATTTTGTAATAGCGTATGGCGGGGATGGAACCATTCTAAGAGCAGAAAGGAAATACCCGGGCGTTCCCAAAATCCCTATAAGAAAAAAGAGCATATGCAAGAAATGCAAATCCTATGAAATCAATGATCTTGATTATATTCTTGATAAGCTCAAAAACAAGGAATACAGGATAGAAAAAAAGAAAAAGGTTGAGGCAAGAATAGGAGGTAAAAGATTAACAGCGCTTAATGAAATACAAGTAAGAAATAAGATGCCCTGCATGGCATTGAGGTTTTCTATGCTTGCTGATAACAGGAAGTTTGGTGAAGTAATAGGTGATGGTGTAGTTGTTGCAACATCCTATGGTTCCACCGGCTATTACAGGGCAATAGGATACAAACCCTTTTTCAAGGGGATAATGCTTGGTTTTAACAACGTGTACCCCAAGAAAAACCCAATAAGGATACACAAGAAGGTTGAGATTACTATCTTAAGGGAAAAGGCCCTTATAATAGCTGACAACAATGAGGACATGATAGAGGTTATGCCAGGAAAAACAGTGGAGATCAGGGAATCCCCTGAAAAGGCCCTTTTCGTGAAGATAAAGCTTTAAAAGTCTTATTTCTTATAAATAAGTAGTAAAAAAGCATAAGGTGGAATATGCCCTCAAAAAAGACTGATATGACAGTATGGATTGCAATTATTGTTCTAGCTTTTGTAGCCATATATGTATATACAGAGGGTGATGCTGTAACAGGCGGTGTTCTTTCTGGGAATCACATACAGGTTCCAGTGGAAACAAAAACCACAGGCATTTCTGAGGCACCAAACCCTTCAGAGGTGGCATCACCAGAAACATGGGAAGAATCACCTCATGAGCCAGGGGAGCCAGAAACCCCGGATCACGGAGAGAATGCAACAGCTTCTGGAGAACTTCCAGATGAAACCAATGAAACAAATGATCATACCCAGAATATTATAGTAACAGGTGGTGGCGGAGGTCCGTCAGCCCCTCCAAGCAGCCCTTCCCAACCACCAGAGCCGGCCCCCCCGGAACTGCCGGATGAAGCACACTTTTCTGTGGAGGCAAAGACAAACAAATGGATGGATGTTTTTGGTAACTTAACAGTAAATGGCCAGCCAGCAGAGATTGGTGATGAGGTAGCGGCTTTTGATCCGGACGGAATCCTGTGCGGTGTTTTCAGGGTGCATACCAAAGGATTATATGGTTTTCTTCACGTGTATGGCGATGATCCTGCAACACCGGAAGATGAGGGCGCAATCCCTGGGGATGAAATAACATTCAGGATTTATGACCGTAGTAAGGACCAGGAAATAAAGGCACAGGCCAGCATCAAATGGTCAAGGTTCGGAAAAGAAAGGGTTGACATTGCTGCTTGATGTTTTTCACCTCAAAAGTTCCGGATAGGTATGAAAGGGATCGCTTATATCAACGAAACCGTTATCTATAAAAAAAGATATCCCATTCATTATGAACACTCTTTGACTTGAATATTTTGGTGATTGATTAACTTTGGAACAAAATATGTGCACATGATGACGAAAAAGGTGGTTGCCAAATATATCAGGGGAAGAAGGTGTATTTTCTGTGATAATACAAGCCTATATAGGCTTGGCAATAGGCACATAAAATGCAAACATTCAAACGAAAAGGGTAAAGTATTACTTTAGCCACTAAACCTCCTTTTATTCAATAGTTTCAACAG
>CAYNRQ010000090.1:0-3061 GCA_964399875.1 uncultured archaeon | reverse complement strand
GATTGCCTTGTTTGGAACCACCGGTCAGAGACCGGTGGAATTCTGATTTAAAGTCTGCATCTCTGACGCAGAGATGCCTTCGTCTCACCTTGGCGGTGGACGAAGAGACGTCTCAGCGTTTATAGTGTGAGACGCTGATCGTTAGGATATTCCATGCCCAGAAAGAAAAGGCCCAAAAGGAAGGTTCAAGAAAAGCCAAAACCCAGAAAAGAAAAGGATACCTTTGAGCAAAGGTTTGGACACATTTCTGAGGAAATGGAAACTATAGGAAAAAGAATAGAAGAAAGAATCAATATAAAAGAGAGTGAATGGAACAGCTGGTTCCATAGAACATTTGGAATCGCAGGCCCGTTTGTTTCAAGCCTTTTTGGTTTGCTTGTATTCGGTCTGCTCATATGGGCATTTAACTTTATTTCTGTAGTTACTGAGATAGGTATTTTCGGGTCCATAGGTATATTTCTTCTTAGCAATATTGGCATATTTTTTCTTATATTTCTTTTCTTCTCTTATACCTCATATTTTTCAAAGGTGTATCATCACATATACCTTCCATTCTCGCCTATAATTATTGCTGTTGGTGTTTGCATAGGATTCTGGATAGCCGGAGAGGCTTTATTCATTGTTAACATGTCCGTGGCCTCTTCTGTTCTGGCCAAGATATCGCTTTATTTGCTGATTAGTATTCCTTACATATTTTGGTTTGTGGTTGTTCTGGGTTATGCTATTGTTACACTAAGGATAGCAACAGAGAAGCCTGTTAAAAGGAGGGAAAAGTCGGCTATAGCAGAACCCTCTAAAGTCGCCACAACCCGCAAGCTGCCAAAAGCGTCTGAAACAAAGGATATAAGAAGGCTGTACAGATCAGGAAATGACAGGGTTCTTGGGGGTGTGTGCGGAGGTATTGGAGAATATCTTGGTGTAGACCCTGTTATAATAAGAATGCTCTGGATTTTAGGGTCATTGGCCTGGGGATCGGGCATTATCCTCTATATAATTGCATGGCTGATAATACCTAGAAATCCTTTGCACAGATGGAAATAATTTTTAATAAATAAAGTAAACCAATAATTAACTGATAAAAATGGGATTATTGGATTTCTTGAAAGGGAAGAAAACTAAAAAGAAAAGGTATATTTTTAAGGACATAGAGCTTCTGGAAACCAGAAAAGGAGACTACCAGAAGTTCAGGGACAAGCTTCTGAGGTCCAGCCTGATCATGCTTATTATTGGAAAAAGAGGCTCTGGGAAGACATCTCTGGGGATGAAGCTTCTGGAGTTCTTCAATCACTACAGCGACAGGAAATGCTACATAATGGGTTATTCCAAGACAAAGCTTCCCAAATGGATGAAAAAGATAGATAATGTGGAGGATGCCCCGGAAGGTTCTGTCTTATTGATAGATGAGGGTGCAGTAGGTTATTTTTCCAGGGACAGCATGAAAAAGGCCAATAAGATACTGAGCAAGATCATGGTGATAGCAAGGCATCGGGGGCTCACCTTGATAATAGCAACCCAGAATTCGGCTATGATAGATTTAAACGTGCTTCGTCTGGCTGATTCCCTTTTGTTCAAGGAGCCAAGCCTCCTCCAGTCCAGATTCGAGAGAAAGGCCCTGAAGGACATGTTTGAAAAAATCACGCCTCTGTTTAAGGACATGGTGGATGCAGAAAAAAACCTGTATGTCTGGGATGATGATTTTGAGGGTCTGCTGTCCTATGATCTGCCTCCGTTCTGGAGTGAGGAAATAAGCAAGAGTTATAAAAATATCAGGAAATAGAAATCATGCCCTTGGATAAACCTTTTCTATCCTCTTTTTCTTCCTGAACAGTGTCTGGCCACAACACTCAATCTCCAGGACTGACTCTAAAGGGACTGTAAGTTTTTCCTGAAAGGATTCCCCACCAATGTATTTCAGGTCTGATCTTGTTATCCCGGTTATATCTCTTCCGAAGATTGTTTTTCTGTTTCTGACTGCGTTTTTGTGAAAAATAATTATAGAGCAATCCATGAGTCTGCCTTCTGTGAGGAGCTTTTTTAGGATATGATAGACCATGTTAATAGTTTTTAGCGGGATTTATAAGGGTTCTATGCCTGTTTTGCAATTTTTAAGCAACTTTAAACAAATATTATACATGGCAAAACGGAAGTCCACACTGGACAAAATATCTGATATTCTTGCAAATGCGGGCAAGCTTCTTAAAGGACCGCACAAGATTGCTTCCGGCGCTGTTGTTGCAGCTATTGTGGGCGGTCTGCTAAAGCTGACAGAAATAACAAAAACGTTTCCACCACCAGCTGATACGATGGGAAATATAATAATATTCTTGGCCGTGATCATGCTTGCCATAGACATAGCAAAGGGCGGGCTTTACGATTAAATGGAGTATCTATGGAAGTTAAATCAACAAACAGATCAGAATGTCAACTCCTTTTCTCGTGAACGTCTTTTCTTGAAAAAGAGGTTCTTTCTGGAAGGCGTAATGAGCAAGGAACAAAGTGACGAAGCGAATAGCCTCCTTTTCTCGTGAACGTCTTTTCTTGAAAAAGAGGTTCTTTCTGGAAGGCGTAATGAGCAAGGAACAAAGTGACGAAGCGAATAGCCTCCTTTTCTCGTGAACGTCTTTTCTTGAAAAAGAGGTTCTTGGGGGTACGATTGTAAGCTTACCCAGAGATGTTTTCAGCCATATTGCCTATTAGCGGTAGTTTGTATTTCTTTCCTGCATAGGCATTTATCATTAGGTAGAGCCATATTAAGACCACTAAGATAATGTAGACCACCAGCACCATTCCATATGCAATCCATATTGAACTGTAGACCATTCCCAATGCCCATGGGGTAAGGCCAAGAGGAATGGCCAGAAGGCCAAGGATGATTCCAACAACAATTGCCATGATGCAGAAGAAGATTGACTGGATGGCATGGAATCTTACATATTTGTCTTTCTGTTCTGATACAAGAAATACCGGTATTCCTGTTATCAGTCCAGCCAGATACGCTACAGCTGCAAGGCCGTTATTTTTTACCATGTATAATTTTAAGCGGTTTGATTTATAAAATTAG
>CAYNRQ010000089.1:0-3143 GCA_964399875.1 uncultured archaeon | reverse complement strand
GCGATTGCCTTGTTTGGAACCACCGGTCAGAGACCGGTGGAATTCTGATTTAAAAACCTTAAAACCTTCAGATTTAGAAGGTGCTGATGCTTTAATAACTCGCCTTTTTGATTATTATAATGACTCATTATTTGAAAAATCAGATCTGAAATATATTGGAGCAATGCATACTGATGTTTCCCATTTCAATATTAAACTTTTGAATAAAAAGGAAATTACTCTGACAAATATTCCTGGCTATGCAACTGAAGCTGTGGCTGAACTAACAATTTCTGCGCTATTGAACATCTCTAGACAAACCCATGATGCAATGAGTTTTGTAAAAGAAGGTGGTTGGGGATTTGAAAAATTCCTTGGTTTTGAAGTGAAGGGGAAAACTCTAGGAATAGTTGGTTTAGGCAGAATAGGGGGCAGGGTCGCAGAAATTGCACAAAGTTTTGGAATGCAGATTATCTATTATTCAAAACAGAACAAGAATGTTTCTTATGAATTTGTTGAATTAAAGGATTTATTAAAACGAAGTGATGTTGTGACTTTGCATTGTAATTTAACAGATAAAACTAAAAATATCCTAAATAGAGCAAACCTGAAATTAATGAAACAGGGGGCTGTTTTACTTAATTCTGCAAGAATGGAGTTAGTTGATTTGGAAGCCCTGTACGAACTTTGCAAACAGAAAAGAATTTTTGCTTGGTTTGATGAACTCCAAGATAAAAAATGGAGAGACAAATTCAGAAAATTAGATAGTGTTTATCTTACCCCTGATTATGGATGGATGACAAAAGAGGCTCAGCAAAGAGTTAGAGAAATGACATTAAATAATATAAAATCTTTTTAGAAGGAAGGCCTACAAATAAAGTAAATTAGTTCTTTCGGCTCTGGGACGAAAACTATTATTCTCTAAGAAACATAACAATTTTTGCAATCCGGATATATAATCTATTACCTGGCCCCCTCGGCTTCCCTTTCAATCCTGTTCCTCTCGCTGATGGCGAAGTTTTTGCTGTCATTGTTTGCTGCTGAAATGAGCTCTTCTGCTATGACCTGGGCCAGGGGCTTTCTGTTCTTGAACGTGGTTTTGTATATTCCCTGTGTAAGATGTCTTAAGGCCAGATCAACCCTTCTCTGCGGCGTAACTATTACAGCCTGCCTGGCTATAATTCCGCCAAGCCTGTAAGAAGCTATTTCCTCCAGCAAGGCCGCATTTTCTATAGCCTTAACAAGGGTCTGCACAGGGTTTTTATTGGTTTTCTTTTCTATTATCTCAAAGGCTTTTATGATAGAAAGATATATGGCCTGCGTGCTTGCTGTGCACTGACCTGAGGTAATCTTATGCTTTTTACCTCTGTGTCCGGGGACCATGAGTCGGTTCATGAACCTTTCAACTATGTTCATCTTGTTCTTGTGTGCCTGTTGTGAGGAGTACCTTCCGCCTGTTCTCGGAACTATAACAGGCCTTATATTTATGTATTTCTGAAGACCTTTATCTTCTACCTTTACCTCGGACAAGTCCCATCTGTTGAACAGCAAGATCTTATTTTCCATGTTATCAGCTTATCATAAATATGAAACATAAACCTCTCAGGCATATACACATCTAAGCGGCTTTAGGTTTCTCTTTCTTGCCCTTCAGGAGCTCTGTCAAACTGACGCCATTAACAGACACAACCTTGTACTTGATACCATGCTGGGAACCTATTGCACCCCTTTGTGATCCGCCAACACCTTCTATCAGTACATCATCATGCTCATCAATGAACTTTATGGCATTGTTGCCGGGAACAAATGCTGTTACAGGTATTCCGTTTTTAACAACCTGAACTCTGACGCACTTTATTATTCCGGAGTGAGGCTGCTTTTGTTCCACTCCTTTTTTCTTTAAGACAATTCCCCTTCCTCTTGGTGCCCCCTCCAGGGGATCCTTTTTCCATAGCTTTTGTGTCTTTCTTTTGTAATTGGTATTCTTCCATCTGAACTTTTTCCTTTTCTTCTGAAGGTTCCTTGCAGCAAATTGACCCATTTTCCACCCTCTGTGTTAGAGATAAGAATAATTAGTATATTTAATATATAAATAGGTTTCTTTTGTGCAAAAAAAAGCTTACTCTCAGAATTGACAAAATGAAGAGATGCAACAGAGGGGATATTTGGCTTGCAGAATAGCAGGGTAAATGTTGCAATCTATAATCCTTTGGTGGGTTTGTTTTTAGAGAGCTTTGTATCCAAGATCATGTCAATGCAGGTGCAGATTGTCTGATTATGATCCAGAAATCTTGTTTGGATTTCCTGGCAGGGGCTTTCTTGCTGATGAAAAGGTGAGGCAGTCAAAAAATCAGCAAGAGGGTGGCGTATGCCTGGAACTATAAGCCCAGATAAAGCTATATGTGGGGATATGTTCTTTGAGGAAGTGATTGAACAAGATATGAATGCTCCAGCTAATAAGTCTCCTGGAATGAGAAGCGTGTTGCTTTTGTCTAAGAATGATTATCTCTGACTTATAGAATAATAGATAAATATAGAAATTGATTGAAAGTTCCTTTTAGCTACTTGAACCCGTGTCTTGTAGCCACGGCAACAGATATCCAGCAAAGGCCTGTGATCAGAAAAAGTATCAGAGCGATCAACAATGCCAATATATATGAAAACTGAGAAACACCAATATTAAGTTCTAGGTTTTGCACTATCCATGTCCCCATAAGTAAGAAGATCCCACCAATAATCCAGGTGACCACTAATTTTACGCTCATAATTATATATTGATATATTAAATAAATAAACTTAAATCTGTTTCTTTGGATGCAGAATAAACCTAACAGCATCCTCTTTTAGATGGCTTATTCAGGTTAGATTGGAATTTAGAGAAGTTTTTGCGAAGCAAAAATTTGGGTGGAAGAAACTGCAAGTTTCTGGAACCTCTAAATCCTTGTTATATTCCCCAAAGGGCAAAAATTTAGTGCAGCGTTCCGAAGAGGAATTTTTGAGTTCCGCCCGAAGTCCACTTTCAGGATTTTGATTCATCTAAATCTTTCTTGAAGATTGCTTTTTCAACATCTCTACAAGACAAACCAGTTTCGGAAGAAATTTCTCTTAATTTTCTCAAACGGTTAATTGATTAGCTCCTTACCACCAGTCACACACAATTGGTT
>CAYNRQ010000088.1:0-3146 GCA_964399875.1 uncultured archaeon | reverse complement strand
CACCAATGACACCACCTCCCAGTATAATGAATTCAATGTCAGCGCAAACGCAACCATAGTACTGCAGACAGTGAAATACCAATATACCGGAAACGAAAACGTCACGCTCTTCCAGAGGGGTTGGTACAACATATCATGGGATCATAGAAAGGAAATAAACATTACCAACCAGGGTTCTGAACAACTTACTGATTATCAGATCAATATATCTATAAACACATCTGAGCTTTACAATGATGGAAAGCTAAGAAGCGATTGTGGAGATATAAGATTTGCATGGTACAACACAACATCGGGCTCTGAAGAGCTTATTAGTTACTGGAATGAGACTGATTGCAATATTATAAGCGGAAACACAACCTTCTGGTTCAAGGTTCCTATTTTATATGCCAATTCCAACACAAGTGTTTATTTTTATTATGATAATCCTTCTGAAACAACAACGGCAAACAAAACAGCTGTCTTTTCATATTCAGCTCCCCAGTCAATATATTATGTAGTAGATGATGATGCAGCAGGCAACTCCCTTAATGTCACTGCTTACAACAACGGCACTAATGTGACAATAGACTCAACCAGTTATTTAATAGACAGGGGAGAGGTAAGGACATTTTCAAGCGGAATAAGCCAGGGAACAGCAATAAACATTACAATGCCTATAGCAGCCAGAAGCATAGGCGACACAATGGACATTGTATCACCCATAAGCTGGGCTGGCAAGGAATTCACTTATGCTGCTGCAAGAAATAGTGATGAATGGAGTTTTTATTCTCCTTTTGGAGACGCATATGTAGAGATATATTCAGGAAACAATGGCATACCTTCTGCAAGCTTTACTATAACCAAGGGAGGAACATATATTTCAAATACTGATATAAATGCAAACAATGCAAGAATTGTATCCAATATATCTATCCTGGCTTTCCATTCAGCAGCTGCTACTGATGCTTCTGTTATCTATCCTGCATCAACAGACCTGTGGGGCATAAAGAGCGGCAGTGCGTACCTGACAGCCATGTATGACAACACCAACGTTAACATATATTACAGCACAACAGCCAATACATCCACAACCATAAGCAGAAATGGATATACATCACTTGGCGGAAGCGGGACTTCTCAAGGAGAAGGCGAGGCAATTCATATCATTGCAGACAGTCCTGTAATGGTGATACAGCAGGCAGATTCTGATGGTTCTGAAACCTCTATTTTCTTGCCAGAATCAGAGCTTGATACTGAATATATATTACCAACAGATGCCCAGTACATAGCTGTTGCATGTACACAGCCAAGCACAAACATAACACTGTACTATCCCAATGGAACTATCCAGGACCAGGCAGACTGCGGGAGTAATCCAAGACCTCAACCAAACAAGTACTGGTATGGCAATAATACGGTAACAACCAATGATCCACCATCCACCCCACTGGAGGCAGGAACAAGGATAGCTGCCGATGCACCAATATATGTTTACTATGAATATGGCGATGGAACAATAAACGGTGGTGATGAAACAAACCTTATAAGCCATAAACAAGCAAGGAAATATTATGACCCTGAACCCGCAACAACCCTTTCTTCTGAACAGGCATTGGTTAATGTTATAATAGACACAGGCACCACAAACACGTCTGGATATCTGCTTATGCAGATAATAGACAACAGTACTGGTTCTGTTTTATCCACCCAAGTAAATGATACACAAACAGGGCAGAAGCGTGATGTAGATTCCAGGTCATACCTTGATGTATCATCTATATGGAATGCATGGAACACATCAGACTACTCAACAGGATACTACAGGGTTTATGCTGAGTTAACAGACCCTCATGGTAATGTACTTATTAATGGCTCAGGAGATAACATAAGCGGTTACTACATGTTCAGGATAGACAGACAGGGTCCAGATATACAAGATGTCTCTGCCACACCACAAACCATTGGTTATGAAGGCAATGTCACAATAAGGGCTAATGTAACAGATGATGTAGGAGTGGACTGGGCAAGAGCTAATATAACATATCCAAACGGAACATCAGAAATCCTAGATCTTGTAGATCTAGGGAACGACTACTGGGAAGGGAATTTCACATCTGTTTGGAAATGGGGCAATTACAGTTACAAGATACTGGCACAGGATATCTATAGCAATACAAATGTCAGCGGAACCTATCACTTCTTCCTAAGATCAAATATGACCATAAATGCCACCACAATATCAGATGTGTTCGGTCCTGATGACAATGTAATATTGTCTGATTCTATTGTGAATAACACAGGCACCACAAATTCATCCTTTTATCTGCTCATGCAGATACTCAACAGCACTGACAACATCTTGAGCACACAGATAAACGACTCCAACTCCGGCCAGAAAAGGAATGCAACATCATATGATTATCTCAATATCACAGATATCTGGAATTCAAACCCATGGAACACAACGGATAATGCGACAGGATACTATAAGGTCTTTATAACACTTACGGACGAATCCGGAAACCGCCTTGTAAATGATTCCCAGCTTGAAATGAACTTCTCATACACATTCTATCTGGATGCTTCAGAGCCAGAGTACAATAACCTTGGTTCTAATACATCCAACCCAGACCCTCTGGACTGGGTTAAATTCTACTGCAACTGGTCTGACAGCAGCGGACTTGACTCCTGGACATTCGAATGGAATGTTTCAGGAAACTTTGCAACAGCAGATTCAGGAACATTCTCTTCCAATCCTGACTGGAGCAACACAACACTCCAGATACCTTCCTCCGCAGAGCTCAAAACCATTGCATACAGATTTATTGCTAATGATACAGAAAACAATACAAACACAACAGAAACGAAGTACATAAACATTGGTGACATCACAGAACCGGATATAACAGGCCTGAACATAGACCCTTCAGTTGTTAACAGGAACGAGATAGTGAATATAACAGTTAACGTAACAGATAACTCAGGCAGTGTTAATGCAACATGGGCATACATAGCTATACCCAATGGCTCATATGATGATAACCAATCCCTAAGTCTGCTTTCAGGGGATACCTATAACCTTACATACAACCCCACTGAAACAGGTGTCTACAATGTAACCATATACGCAAATGACTCTTCTGGAAACGAAAACAACAGCTTAA
>CAYNRQ010000087.1:0-3158 GCA_964399875.1 uncultured archaeon | reverse complement strand
GAGATATATTTGCAGCCCATGTTTCTTTAATTCTCTCGAGAAATAAAAAATTAGGTATTATTTAAATAGTTAGGTTAATTATTAAAGTAATAAAATGGTGCATGTTATGAATATATCAGAACTAAGTCCTGACCAGAGCAATGTCAGTGTAGAAGCAGAGGTTATTGCTGTTGAAGAACCAAGAGAGGTTAATACAAAGTTCGGCACGACAGTGGAGCTTAATGTTGCTACAATAAAGGATGAATCAGGTGAGATTAAGCTGACACTCTGGGGTGAACAGGCAAAAGGTATAGAAGTAGGTAAGAAGATTAAGATATCAGGCGCGTTTGTCAAAGAATTTAAGGGTGAGAAGCAGCTGAGTCTTACAAGACAGGGAAAGATAGAGTTTGTTAAATAATTATCCAAAAAACTTCTCTAATTTGGATTGTTTTTTCTCTCCTTTAGTTTTTTCCAGCTTTTTTATTGTGCTCCCTATCCTTTCATCAGAGAACTCGTGATCCTGGACCATTATCTCCCTGATCTTGTCCGGCTCGAACTTCTGTTTCTGGATTGTTGCCTCCTCCACAGGGGGGTTCTTGAAGAATTCAAATATGTCCCTGGCTGCTGTTTTGAAATCCCACTTCACTGAAGAGAAAACATCATCAAATGTCTTTTTTTCCTGAACAAGTTTCAGGGCTTTTGCGGGGCCTAACCCTTTAATACCGCCTATGTTGTAGTCTGTTCCTACAAGTATTCCAACCATTATAAGCTGTTCCCTTGTTATTCCAAGATTGGAAAGGACTGTATCCAGCTCCACCAGCTCTGGTTTAACTTCTATATATTTCTCTTTTCTGGGGACTTTTCTTCTTCCTGTTATTGTCAGGTTTCTTACCAGTTTCGGTGTGCCGAAAAGTATGGAATCCCAGTCCTGGGAGCCTGCACTCCAGACCATGTTTTTCTTTACCAGGTAGGCTGCTTCTGCCTCTGCTTCTGATGGTGCCTGAACAGACGGAACGCCCATGAAACCCAGGAGCTTTTTAGACTCTTCAACCATATCCCTGGTCAGCCTGGAAGCCTGCTGTGAATATCTTCTGACAGCTTCGTAATCTTTTTTTTCTACTGCTTCCTTCCATTTTATTTCAGCTTCTTCCCTTGTTTTTTTCCTGGATGCTACTGTCTCCTCCTTGAATTTTGGTGGTTCTCCGTCGAAAACAAATACTGGTTCTATGCTGTTTTCCAGAAGCTTAAAGGTTCGGTAAAATAAACCCGAGAGGTGAGATGTTATCCTTCCCTTGGAATCCCTTAATGGTTCGCCAGTAAATCTGTCTCTTATTATAGAAAGAAATTGATAAAGGGTGTTGTAAGCATCTATTGCTATCTTTTTTCCGCTGAGGTTCTCAAGCTCTATCTGTTCTGATTCCACAAGACCTGAAAGGTTTACACCCATAGTTATCACTTATTTTCATAATTTCTAATCAAGTATGTTTACTGCTATCATTACATCTTTTCCTTCCCTTCTTTTGATGTTACCTGTACAATCAGAGCATCTCATGTGTGAATAATACCTTTCTCTCCATCTAGAAGGGTAGGGATAAAATTATAAGATATTGTTTTTTTACGAAAGCAATTAAAGCGGGAATATATGTTCTGGCATGGCTTTAAAAAATCCATATGTTTCGGCTGTATTCCCATTAACTTGTTATGATAAATATTATTTTCGTTTATAAAAACCATTGCCCTTTTTCTTTTTTCTGCAGTCCTTCTATTTCCCATTCTGCTCATAATATAATTAGAAAATAGGATATAAAAGATAAATATACCGGTGTTTTTCCTCGCCGGGAGGGTAACAGTATAACAAGAAAACTAAAAGCTTTTAATTCCAAACATTAAAAAATACTCAGGGGGTGAGTCGATGGCTGAGAAGAAACTGGTTGGCGAGGTTACCCATTATTTCACAAACCTTGGTGTTGCTGTTATTGCATTAAAGGAAAGTCTAAAAGAAGGTGAAAAGATCCTGATTGAGGGTGCAACAACAAGTCTTGAGCAAGAAGCCAAATCAATGCAGATTGACAGGAAACCTGTGTCAGAGGCCAAGGCCGGCCAGTCCATAGGCCTGAAAGTCATGGACAGAGTCAGGGAAGGAGACAAGGTTTACAGGGTCTCTGAGGAATAGATTCAGAACATGTCTTTATGAAATGCCTTTATCATTTCTAGAAGATATTCCTTTGGGTTTTCAGAAAGAACAACGCCAGAGGAGATTAGAATTCCCTTGACACCCAACTTCAATGCCTCCCTGATGTCATCTGGTTTTCTTATACCTGCCCCGCAAAGCACTCTTATCCTTTTTAATTGACGCACAAGCCTGACTGAATTTGATATTACTTCTGGCTTTACCAGAGAAACTGCAACACCTGTTGATATCAATTCAGGCGGTTCTACTGATATCATATCTGGTTCCAGAGCAGCAACAGACATGGCTGTTTTTTCATCATTCACACACACGACTGTGGAAAGGCCTGCCCTCTTTGCCTTGCCAATGGCCATGCCCAGCTTGTTCAATTCCATGGGCTTTTCTGAATGGTTAAGGAGCGTGCCCGAGGCCCCGCTTGCCTTTACTGATTCAGGCGTTATATGGCCTGTGTATTTTCCATGCCCAACAGGATCCACATGCTGGGCGAATACAGGTATAGACACGGATTTTTTTACGGTGTAGATATCTGCAGGCTGGACAGCCACTATCATGTTGATATATTTATTCTTCTTTGCAATGTCATCCGCTATCCTTGCAAGCCTGACAGCATTCTTACCAGTAGACTCTTCATATGTTTTGAAATTGATTAATATTGTTGGTTTCATTCTTCTTCCCTAGGTTGGATTATTCTTTCTTGAACCCATTCAGCTTGGTCATGTCACCTTCAGTTTCATCTTGTGTCATTCTCTTGTTTTTTGCCACTTGCAATAGTTTCACTGTTCTCTCATTCATCAGTAACTTAAACCATATCATCAACATATTCCATTATTCTTTTTGTCATATACATTTCCCTTTCCCATGGTTTCATTCCTTCGGATTCTTTCATCAGTCTATTGTAATACTCTGTTGCCTCTGAGTCGCTTTTTCCCCATCTTCTCAAACGGTTAATTGATTAGCTCCTTACCACCAGTCACATACAATTGGTTAA
>CAYNRQ010000086.1:0-3337 GCA_964399875.1 uncultured archaeon | reverse complement strand
GGGACAGAATTCATAATCCCTTATTATTCAGCCATTTTACATCAACACCGTTCACGTAATAGATATACACAAGCTGCCTGATGTTGTATCTGCATGCCCTTGCATACCCTTCGAAGTGCCTCCTGCATACTATCCTCTTGAGCAGGGGCCTCGGGAATACCCTCTTGTCAACAGAGTTCTTTGATTCAGATACAGACCTTGTGTGATAACCTCTAAGCCATTCCTGTGTGTGGTTAAGAAAATCAATGAGCATCTTCTTCTTCGGCATGCAACCATATGCCTTGAGAACAGCATCTTTATGAGGGTTATGAGGGAAAATGTATAGTGTTGCACTGATATCTGCCACATACCTTATGGTGTCATAGGCATATGCTGCTCCATCATATGAGAATGACTTAATGGTGTCATACTGCTCCCTTGTTTCCTCCAGTAATGAAATAATGAAAGGGTTCTCATCTCCAGGATTATGCTCTATCTCCACTCCTGTAAGAAGCTTGTATTTCACACCCATTGTGAATATCATCATGTCATAGAGCTTTACCTTCTTCTCATCTCCCTTATCATCAGCATAGTTCTGTTTTATTGATGTTGGCAAACCAGTGCCGTCACCGGTGAAATCCTTCTCAAGGTGCTTAACAGGTTCATTGGTTTTCTCGAATAACAGCCTGAAAACAAGTATTACAGGGGGATTCTCGTATGCTCTCTCTATTGCCTTGTAGCTCAGCTCTTTCTGTATGTTGAGCTTCTCCTTCAGTATTTTGACCAGCCCTGCAGCAACCCTGTTGCTGCATTCAAAGTATTGCTGGACAAGGATTGTTTTTGCCTTGTCAAAGCATGACTTCGGAGGGTTACCTACGTTGCCTTGGTCTATGTGTCCTATTTCCCTTTTTATCTCATCAACTATTTCCCTGGTCAGGTTGAGGAAGTCGTTCATCTCGTTTAACTGTGCCACATCATAGGATCCCCAGCCTATGGGTTTATCTTCTTTTGGTACATACTTATATTTCCTTGCCTTTACATCCTTTATGAGCTGGGTCAGCTTGTGCTGGGCTTTTGGTGATGGCATAATATATTATTGTCAGAACTGATATGAATTAAGTCAGCAATATATTATCAATGACTAACTATGAGAATCAGCTAATTGCGTCCCAAAGCCGGTTTTTTGCCCACATTTAGACCGTTCTTGGCATTTCGGTTCCTTTATTCATTATGGGTTTTCTGTCCACCAAATATCAACAGGACGGTTTTAATACTTATGTAAGCAGGAAAATAATAAAATATCATGGCAGAAGATAAAGATGCCAAGCCTGAAGCGTCTACTGATGAAGAGAAGTCTGAAGGGAAGAATAATCAAAATGAAAGTGGAAAAGTAAAAAGGGAATCGGAAGAGGAAAAGGCCAAAAAAAAGGAAGTCCCTAAGGCAGGGAATGCTTTCCCTGTATCCAACAAGCTTATTTTGATATTGGTGGTTATTGCTGTTGCGGGTGGTGTTATGGCCTTTTACATGTTCTTTCCTTGGAATGGTGATGAACAAGAGGCCACTATCAGGGACATTGTTTCAGCCCACCCTATAGTAAAGAATTTTCTAGGTAATTATACGCACAATTCCATGGAATTTTCCTATTTTAGGTTGGATGACGCTGAGCTTATATTCAAGCAGATGCGCTCTGACTGTCAGGAGCCAAACAGCACAATAGAAGAGGTTTACAGGGTTATTATAAGCGACAGGGAATCTGAAAAGGCACTGGCTGCATGGCTGGACTGGAATGAAAAAAGGGTTGTGTGTGTAATCAGAGCAGGCAATTGGAATTGCACAAATCATTCATACTATGCTTGCTATAATAATGATATTTACTGGTATAATTCCTGCAAGGACAGAGAGGGAATAAAAGAAGATTGCTTTGCTATATGCAAAAATAATACATGTGCACCTATGTGTTTAAATGAGAGCATGGGTGGTGATATATCATATAACATATCCTGTTGCGGGAATCTTACAAGGCTACCCAACTCCACCATGGACGAGAATGGAAGCTGTATTCCGCCAGTCAATGAAAGTTATGTATGTACGAATTGCGGTAATGAATTGTGCGAGAATGGAGAGAACAACTGCAACTGCCCCTATGATTGCAATATCAGCTGCATAGATTATGATGGTGGCAGAAATTATTATCAAAAAGGGAATCTGACAAGAGGGGAAAATGTTTTTTGGGACGCCTGTAAAAACTTTACAGGTCTTGTTGAGTATTATTGTGAGCAAAACGCATCAAGATCAGAGGAGATTCAGTGTCCTGAGGATTATGAATGCTATTATGGGAAGTGTGTGAATACAACACTACCCTGCCTTCAAGAAGGTGAGGTAGGAGAAAAATTCCCATGGAATGATTGTTGTGCTGGATTGACTAAAGGGGAATTCATAAGTGATGTGAGCGAATGTGAGGCCTATGGCACTATGTTTATATGTATAAACTGCGGGGATGGTGCATGCGGCATATGGGAAAATGTATGCAACTGCCCTCAGGACTGCTCATAAACAAGAGACTTTTTACAAAAGAATTTAAATTTAAATCACATGGATTATACATGGTGATTTTTTGGAGATAATGCATGACCCGAGAACAAGAAAGTTCTTTATTATAGCTGCAGGAAAAGAGGCCTTTGTGAATTATGAAAAGGTTGGTAATAGCGCATTTGATGTTAATTATGCATACATTCCTGAGAATCTAGCAAAAAAGGGTCTGGGAGATAAGCTTATTTTCGCTGTGTTTAAATACGCCTGGGACAAAAACATCAAGATCATACCCAACTGCGAGCTGGCCAAGGAATTCCTTAAGAAGAACAAGAAGATGCAGAGGTTTGTTAAGAAGTAAATGATGTTCTATTCCCATAATAAAGGGATGTCTACAAGGATCTTTCAATATCGCAGAAAATATTATGCAGAAGGTAACAGCAAATTTGGAAGCGATGCAAGAAAACAGGTCGCATATTACTGAAAAGAGCTGGAAGCCAATGAATTATATCCCTATAGCATATTAATCTCATATTAACAGAGTATCCAAATAACCAGGGCAAATATGCTAGAGAAGAAGATATTTGCAAAGCATAAAACCCGTGAATATGCCTAGTAAGTGGATGACACCATTCCTTGATGACGCATCAAGGAAGCTGTTAGCAATAGAATATGATAATGCTACATCAGAGAACTTGGTAAAGGCGTTAAAGAAAGTCTCAAACGGCTAATTGGTCAACTCCTCGCCGCCGGTCAATAGACCGGGGAATTCTTATCTCAAACGGTTAATTGATTAGCTCCTTACCACCGGTCACACACAATTGGTTA
>CAYNRQ010000085.1:0-3341 GCA_964399875.1 uncultured archaeon | reverse complement strand
CACCAATGACACCACCTCCCAGTATAATGAATTCAATGTCAGCGCAAACGCAACCGTTGTTATTACCACAGAGATTGATGTTTATCCAAGAAACCAGAACATATCAGTTGACACACAGAACTGGTGGAATAAATCATTCTTATACAGAAAAAGAATAAACATAAAAGAAAACTCCGACTCCTCTCTAACTGAATACCAGGTAAACATCACGCTCAACACATCTTATTTAGTGCAAAACGGAAAGATGCAATCTGATTGTAATGACACAAGATTTATCTTATATAATGAAACCACTGATACATACACAAAGCTTTCATATTGGTTCGATCCAGATGAATGCAATACTGCAAACACAATCTTCTGGATCAAACTATCGAATATTCCTGCCAGCAGTAATGTTACTGTTTACATCTACTATGGAGACTCATCAGCACAGGATGAGAGCAATATAAGCTCAACCTTTGTTTTTGGCGATGACTTTAACAGACCAGACAACTCAACACCAGGCAATGGATGGACAGATGATTATGGATACGGAAGCATAGAAAATAACCAGCTAAAGATAGCGTCAAGCACCTCAGCAGGAACATTCAGGGAACAGATTCACCATTCATTCCCCAGTCCGGACATGGATTATGTAATGGAGTATAAAGGTAATACCAGCCAGACCGATAAAAGTGTATATTCGAACTATTTTGGTGAACAAGTGAACAGAAGATACAGCATGCTTTTCCACAGCAGCGGAATGATAAGGTACCTTAATAATTCAATTATATATGACACATCAAAAAGCTATCCTTCAGGCACATGGTATAACTTCAGAATATGGTATAAACGATCTACAGAGAAGGTAAACTACTATGTGAATAGTGATTTAGAGGCAACTGATGCCGAACCGAGCACTGGTTCTTTAACAGACGAGGTGGCGTTTGGAGGTGAGACAGACAGCACTGCATACTGGGATGATGTGAGAGTAAGGAAAAAGGCCTCTTCAGAACCAACAGTAACATTCTTTGAAGAGGAAAACCTGCACAGTATTATCAAAAACACAGGAACAGTGAATATATCTGGTTATGTTTTAATGGTGATACAGAATCAGACAACAGGAGAAGCAATCTCTGTAAGGATAAATGATTCTGGAACAGGAGAAAAGAGAACAATAACCACTAATGGTGTTTTGAATTTGTCTGGCATATGGGATACAAACCCATGGTATACAGATGATGAAAACAACGGCTACTACAGGTTATACGTTGCTTTCACTGACCCTTATGGAAATGTACTAAAGAACGATTCTGATGAAAACATAAGTGCTTATTATGATTTTTATGCTGATACAGAACCACCTCAGTGGAGTAATTTCGGAATAAACGATTCCTATCCAAAACCAGACCTATCTGTTAAATTCTATTCATACTGGACAGATGATTATAACCTGTCAAACTGGATATTCAGCTGGAACTGCACTGCATCAGGGTCCTGGAATAATATATCATCCGGAAACTTTTCTAATACAGGCAACTGGTCTAACACAACCCAGATCATACCAGCCTTTGCCAATAACACATACGGATACAGATTCTATGCGTGGGATGATGCAGGCAATCTTAATTCAACTGATATTTATACCTTTGAAATTTCAGGGAACATGGAAGTTGAACTGATAGAGCCTGTAACAAAGAGCGTGGCTCATAATTTCACATTCACTGCAAACGCCACTGTTATATGCAGGAACGGGACATGCGGAAATGTGAGTGGAAGAATAAGATACAACGCATCAGCATCAGATCCTGATACTGATATAAATACATCAGAAGATGTGCCTTTCTATATAATGGACAATCCAAATCCACAGAACTGCTCGGATAACCCATTAATCAGGGATGAATGGTGCAATCTGACTTGGACTGTAAACGCCACAGGAGATATAGGAAGCTCATATAAAGTCGGTGTTTTGTTCGAATCTTCCATATCCAACGTGGAGAGCAATAACACACAAAACAGCACCATTAATATAGTTTCTTGTGTGATTGAGATAACTACATGGGACAATGTAACCTTCCAGGAACCCCTTTATCCTGGTGAAAGAAAAAATGCAACAGGAAATGATGACAAGGATTACAATATAACTGTTGGATCAGCAACCACATGTAAAGTGGATTTGTATGTAAGTGGTGAGGATCTTCAGTGTTATGACTCCACATGTTCTGGCTATTCCATCGGAGTAGGAAATGTGACATGGAGCAATGTAAGCAATGACTACGCAACCAGCTATAATCTAACCTCTGCATGGGCTGAAGTAAACACCAGTGTGGATCCAGGAGTCAACACAACAACATATTACTGGATAAATGTTCCTGATGGGATTGCCTATGGCAGATACAATGCCACACTGACCGTCCAGGGTGTTGAGGAGGGATCTGAACCTTAGGTGAAAACATGGACAGGAAAAACATAACGCTCGTATTGCTTGCATGGCTTTTCCTAGTCCTGACTATTATTCCCTCAACAGAAGCAATAACCCTGGGCAGTGCTATGGATAAAAAAACCATCCAGGCATCCCCCGGAGACAGCATTACATTCAAGCTTTTGTTCTTCAATATACATGAGAATTCTGCACTTCAGCTGCAATTAGAATCAGAGTGTCCACATGGATGGAATGTAGTTATAGAACCAGCTATAATAGACCTGCCATTAAGAGAGCTTGGAGATCTAACCCCTGAGGAGGGTTATGAATTCCTGGGAACAGCTAAAGGGGATGTTAAGGCAAAACCAGTCAGGATAAGGGTGGACATTCCTGATTCTGCTCAGCCAGGAAACTATAGACTAAAGGTTTCTGCATCAGTAGGAAAAGGCGGGGGGGTTTTATCCACATCCCAGATCAGAAACTTCTACTTTGATATCAGTTTAATATTACCTGCAATAAAGAACAAGCAGAACAACCAGTCCAATGATGAGAACACTGGGAATGAAATTACAGAAACAACACGTAACAACACAATAGAATATAAGATACCAGGAAATGAAACAAAGGAAACAGAAAACAAGACTTACGGTAAAATACTAAAAAAACCAGCACCCCAGGGGAAAGAACCAGATAATGAAACAATCCCCCCAGCACCAGACCTTCTTGGAGGCATAACAGGAATGATATTTTCAGCAAACTCCCATACATTTTTGATAGTGTTTACTGTGATAATCATTGTCCTGTGCTGGATATATTACAAACGTGATTAATAGTATTTCTAACTATAAAACAAACAAAAATTATAAAGAGATTTTTTAGGCTGATGATGCAAATATGGTCAAAACACTGGTATTAAGGTCTCCGCCAGGAAACC
>CAYNRQ010000084.1:0-3566 GCA_964399875.1 uncultured archaeon | reverse complement strand
ATTTTAACCATAAGGATTTTTATATCATAGATTTCAAATACATCTGTCATCAGGTCGTGGGTTAGTGGTCTGAATCCCCTTTCACCAGATGATCCTATTAAAATGGATAATATCTGCTGCTCATCTATTGCCATAGGCAACTTGAAACAGCCTGATGTCAGATAAATCTCATTAAGGCCTGCATCTATGTTTTCCACAATCACAAACCCCTCTGTTGACAGCTGGGGAATGCTTTTATAATCAGATCCTGCCGGAGGCAATTCTATAGCTATCTGTGAACCTGTAAAGACACCTGTAGCAAAGATTACGAGTATGAGCAGCACTGCGATTATTATTCTTAATTCTTTCATCATCATGCAAAGAAATACCCCATGGCCTCCTCTATACTATTAACTTCTCTAACAGCTATATCAACTTCATCTTCTATGTAAACCTTTGTGGGTACTGTTATTATATCACAAACCTCTGTTAATCCTATGCTTTTGCATTCTCTCTTGGTTTCATACTTAACCTCATATGACTGTTTTGGTGGCACGAGGAACAGCTCGGCTCCAACATCCTTGGCTGCCTTTGCTTTTGTCAGAACCTCACCAACCTGACCTATTTTTCCGTCGTTTTTAATCGTGCCTGTTATCATAACGCTTTCATTCGCCCTTTTGTTCTTTATTGCGCCAATGGTTGCTATTGTTAATGCTGCCCCGGCAGAAGGACCTTCTATAACACTTGCATTGGCTGTTACTGTATAAACAAGATCATATTCAGAAAGATTTGCTCCTGTAATCTCTTCTGCAACAGACCTTGCTGTTCTTATGGAGTTTTGCGTGTCGCCCCAGAAAATGAGCTTGTCTATATTTACCAAGGCCTTTCCAAAACCAGGTACTATCTGAACAAACAGCACAGTTGTAACACCATTACCTTCGTTATCAACAGCCGGGACCTTGATTGCTGCTGTGCTTGTATTTGTATTCTCAAGGAAACCCGTGTATGGTTCATAGTGGCGCAGTATGAGAGGTGTTGATTCATCAAAAACCACAACGGTTCTGGAATTAAAGAATCCGCCTAAAAAAAATGCTATTACAAAAGCTGCTATTAAAGCGATGATTATATATCTCATATTATTCTATATATTTTGTAATTTTATAAGTAAGAATGGCAGGACACGCCCTTGGTGAATATCAGCCAAATGAAATGGCTTCCCATGCCATTTTCTCCACCTTGTGAACCCTGTAAACAACACACCCACAACTTAGAGCTGCTTGCTTTCAGGCTTGACGGCTTTATCCGTTTGTTTTAAGCCGTCCAACTTTCCGCACCTGACTCGGTTCATTATGAATGAATTCCTACAGGACAAGGCTTCTCAGTCAATGGAATGGACCACCTCATTTGATTGATACTGCCCTCAGGCTTCGGCCCCACCATAATGACGGTTTATGGTAACAGGAGACGCCAAACTTCCCGGCCTAGTCCTACCGATTTTAATTATGCATTTAATATTTAAATGTAATTTCTTGTTATGATAGTGAAAAAGGTGAATTGCAAGTCTGTTTTGAACAGATCTGGTATACATGGCGTTGATTATTGCATAAATCCCTATACTGGTTGTTCTCATGCATGCAAATACTGTTACGCTACCTATATGAAGAAATATACGAATCATAGCGAGCCGTGGGGAAGTTTTGTGGATGTTAAGGTTGGTGCTCCTGGTGTCTTGGAGAAGCAGATAAAGGAGAAGAGAGGGAATATATATTTTAGTTCTGTCACAGACCCTTACCAGCCCCTGGAAAGGAAATATAAAATAACCAGGAAGTGTTTGGAGGTTCTTTTGATGAGGCAGTTTCCTGTTTCTATACAGACCAAGTCTTCCCTGGTGCTGAGGGATCTGGATTTGATAAAAAGGTTTGGTTCTGTTGAGGTTGGTTTCACAATATGCATGGGTGATAAGGATGCAAGGTGCCTGGAGCCCGGGGCCAGTCCTCCATCAGAAAGGATAAAGGCACTGAAACAGTTTCATGAAGCTGGGATAAGGACCTATGTTTTTATGGGGCCTGTTATTCCTGGTGTTTCAGATCCTGAGGATATAGTTAAGAAAACCCTTGACTGGACAGATCACTATTTTATAGACAGATTGAATATCAAGGGACTCGCCATGAAGATGGAAAGGCCTTCTGATGAATATTATGTTGATGTAAAGAAGAGGTTGGGGGTTTTGCTCAAGGGTAAATCACACGCATTTTGTTTTGATTAAAGCAATTTTCTTGCGAGTTTTATTAGTTTGGGTTTTTTCATCAGGATCTTGGCGAACCTTGTGAAGCCCGAGGATCTGGAGATATCGACAAGGTCGTTTCCGCTTATGTAATCGATCAGCCAGTCAAGGTCCTCATCGCTCATGCTTTCTATTACTTCCCTTAGTTTCAGTATTCTCTTTAGTTTGTTCCCTCTTTTTTCCATCCACACCTTGTCGTATTTTTTGAGGAATTTTTTTGAGAAATTGTTGGCCTTTACTGCTTCATAGGCCACCTCTGCTGCGATCTTGCCTGCCATGCAGGCCTCTGGTATACCACCGCCGTGTATTGGATTAACCTGATGGGCAGCGTCGCCAACTATTATAAGATTATCATCAGACATGTTTTCTAAGAAGCCGCCGACAGGAACACCGCCTGCGTTCACCTCTAGGATGGATCCGTCCTTAAGTCCTGGATGTTTTTTAACAAAATCCTTGAGGTATTCTAAAGCCGGCTTCCTGGCCCATGGCTTTCTTACACCTATACCCACATTGGCCACTCCTTTTCCCTTGGGAAAGATCCAGACATAACCGCCTGGGGCTGTTTCATTTCCAAAGAAAAACTCTATCATATTTCGTTGCGTTTTTACATTTGCCATCTCGAACTGGGCACCGGCACAGTAATCTATAAGCTTGCATGTTGTGTTTACACCAAGTTCTCTTGCAATCTTGGATTCCACACCATCTGCTGCTATAACTATCTTGGACCTTACATTATGGGTTTTCCCGTCTGACTCCAGTGTGGCTTCTACACCATTGTCAATTCTTTTTATATTTCTGGCCTCTGTTTTTGCCAGAACCCTGGCACCTGCTATTGCTGCAAGGGCTGCGAGGTGTTTGTCGAACAGTTTCCTTTCGACAATCCATCCCTCCGGGCCTTTATAATCTATTGTTATGCTCTTTCCGTTTGGCGAGTATACAATTGCACCATGCACCTCTTGGATAATCCAGGGGCCCTGGGGTTCTATGCCTATCCTGTTAATCATACCGTGTCTTGATATGGCCTCCCCGCATCTTTTAGGTGTTCCTATCTCTGCTCTCTTCTCAACACACAGTGTTTTTAACCCCAGCTCTGCGCATCTCTTTGCTGCAGATGAGCCTCCAGGGCCTGCACCTATTACCAAGACATCTACCTGTTCTGGAACATCCGGAAACATTTAATCACCCATGATTTTTTATAGACTCACCCGTTACTGCAGTGTTTCTCAAACAGTTAGTTTGTTAGCTCTCACCACCAGTCACACACAATTGGTTAATAAGACTGGTGGGATGCGGAGCTCTTGGT
>CAYNRQ010000083.1:0-3576 GCA_964399875.1 uncultured archaeon | reverse complement strand
CCTAAATCATTATTGTCGTTTAGTTTTACCCATGCTGATATTGTGATGGCGTCTGTGGGGTTTAGATCAGGGCTGTCCGGAATTTCAACATAATCGTTCTCGCCGTCGAATTTCAGAACCCGTCCCCTTTCCGGGTCGTCCACGCGTTCCAGGAAACTGGCCTTGCCTGTGGTGTAAAGAGTTTTTATCTCCTCTGTACTCAGCGATTTGTTGTGTATTGTGACTTCATCCACACTCCCCTTAAATTTATGCGACGAATCAGAACCTATAAATAATCCTGATCCTGAATCATCATTTGTTAAATCACTATATGGATCGGTGCGAACAGGGCCATGTGCAGGATCGTCAATATACATCTCTGCATCAGAACCATCTAAAGTCACTGCTACGAAATACCAATTATTAATATATAAATCACCATTATCTTTTTCATCTTTTGTTACGAGAAGGATCGAATCTACTGCTGAATGATGATGATAATAAAGCCTATACCCATTTGAAAAACCCAAAAACCAACCCTTTCCACTATAATGTTCAAGAAACATTGAAAGTGAACCTGAACCTGAACCTGTTTGCATACCATCAGCTTTAAACCAAGCTGTTATTGTTGCCTCTTTGCCTGCAAAATTCCAATAATCTTTTTCAGTGATGCTTACATTTTTTGCTGAAGAGCCATCAAAATATAGACAACTCCCATGTACACAATCTAGACAACTCCCATGTACACAATCAGCACCCCCTTTCCATTCTGGTTTATTGGCTGCATTTGCGGGCAGGGCTCCATTGTTTCCGTATGCTGTTAAATCCTCTGGGTCTCCTGAACCTTCATCAAAGGGCATTAGTAGTACAGCATCTGTCCACAGGGTTCCATGGTTATTGCCTTTGGAGTCTCTGATCTGGTGTGAATCATCCGCCTCATCAAATGTCCATTTGGCAACCATGCTTGGGTCAGTGGACGGGAACGGGGATTCTATGTGGTCGGTGTTGTTGATGTCTGTGCTGCCTGAGTTTTTGATGAAAACAAACGCTTTTGTTCCTATGCATCTGGCTCCGTTTGGGGGGACCTCTACGAAGTTGGTCATTGATTCCATGTAGCCTGAGATATAGAGCCAGGCTGCTCCTCCGATTGCTATTAATATGAAAAGCAGGGAAACTGTGGCTATTATCGGGGATATTGCCTTTATTGGTTTCATTGATTAATATATGGTTTTCTTTTTTTATAAAGTTTTGATTCTGTTTCTTCTGGTTTGAATGTGCCTTTTTCTGTTATTATTCCTGTTATATATTTAGCCGGCGTTACATCAAAGGCAGGGTTAATCGCATTAGAACATGGAGAGCACACAAGTATTTTTTCCATCTTGCCCCTTTGGTTGGGGCCTGTCTGGAAAAGGACTTCATCCTGGCTTCTTTCCTCTATCGGAATCTCCTTTCCTGAAGGGCAGTTCGGGTCTATTGTGGAGGTTGGTGCAGCAACATAAAAAGGAACGCCAAACTCCTTTGCGGCTATGGCCTTTTCCAAGGTTCCGATCTTGTTTGCAACATCGCCGTTTCTGGCAATCCTGTCTGCACCAACTATCATAAGATCTACTTTGCCCTGTGACATTATGTAGGCTCCTGCATTATCCGGCAGGATCTTGTGGGGAATTCCCTCGTTTCTGAGCTCCCATGCTGTCAGTCTTGCTCCCTGGCATCTGGGCCTTGTTTCATCCACATAAACAAAGATGCTTTTCCCGCTCTTGCGGGCTGCATATACTGGAGACAGGGCAGTGCCCCAGTCTGTGAATGCAAGCCATCCTGCGTTGCAGTGGGTCTGGATGTTGAAACCGTCCTTTATGAGGTTGTTGCCGTGTTCGCCTATTCTTTTGCATGCTTCTGTGTCTTCTGAGGCAATTTTTTGGGCCTCCTGGACAGCGGCTTCCATGGGTTTTTTGGAGTGTTTCCCTGCCCGGAAAACACGATCCGTTGCGTAGAACAGGTTCTGGGCTGTGGGCCTTGTGGATTCTATATCCTTTTTTGCCTTTTCCGGGTCGGCTCCTTCCAAAAATGCCTGGGCCATGGCAAACCCTGCTGTGGAGCCTATTGCTCCTGCGCCCCTAACAATCATAGTTTTAATTGCATGGCAGGTTTCTGAATAGTTTTTGCATTCATGTATCTGAAACTTAAAGGGCAACAGATTTTGTTCTATTAGGAACACAGAGTGCCCTTTCATCCAGACTGTTCTGTAGTCCCTGCCGTCAACCTTCATTTGAACTCCTCATGTTTTTCTTCCAGTAATTAAGATTTAGTCTTTTCACTTCTCTGTGTAGAATATTTCCTGAGATAAGTTTATAAAGAAGATAAGGAGTGCCGCATAGCTCACATCTTGTGTTTCCTCCGAATTTGCAGTGGCCCTGTTCCCATAGATCAAGGCATATTCCAGTTCTCTTATAAGCTCTTTGTTTTCCATATTAGTTCATCCTGAATCTTAAAAGGCCTGCGATGCCTCCAAGGTTTAGGAATTTTTCTCCGCTCTCGTGCTCACTGGAAATTATGAAAATTCTGGATTTCATCTTTTCTGCTGTGGCCATCAGAGGTTCAAAGTCCTTTATTTTGTCCTCTGATACCAGGAGGGTCTCCACTGCTCCTGATTTTATGGCTTGCTCTGTTTCCTTTGGTCCGTACACAGCAAGGCCGTCTTTGGCTATCTCTTCCAGGAGCTTTTCCACAATCCCTGTTTCCTTGGATATTCTTGTCTCTTTAAGGATCCTGTTTCCGGAGTGCTTTATTATTTCCTGCACGCCGGATCTGCCTGTTGAGGATGCATATTCCAGTATTATCCCGGCTGCAAGTTCTGGGTTGGCCTTGTCCAGGAATTCCAGGAGGTTCTCCTTTTCAAAGCCAGGTCCTGCAATAACAATTCCATGGTATTTATTCATGGCGGCCTCAAGTGTTTTATGGATCTCCCTGTAGTATTCGTCCCTTTTTTCCTCTCCCCATGTCTTTTTGTATGTTATTGTTCCTGCCATTTCCAGGCCTGAGTCTGTCAGCCTTGCAAAGTCTGCCTGCTCTCTATCAAGCACGCAAAAGAAAAGCAATGGCTGCTTTATCCTGGCCTTTTTCAGTCTTTCTAACTGATAGGATTTCCATTCCTCTTTTTGAATGGTCAGAATGGAGCCTGGTTCTATCTGCAGACTGTGATAGGATTTTAATTTCACAAGGTCTTCTGGACCCGAGCGGATATGACCCTTTAGTCTTAGGCTGTGCGTGGCCTTGTGGAAATCTGTGGATTCAAGTTCTATGGCAAGGATGAGTGGTTTTCTGTCTCCATGCTCGATCTCATGACCTCTTTTTATAGTGGTTTTTCTCATAGTCCTTGAGGTAACAATGTCCCCTGGCTCGAGTATCCTTTCCAGATGCCAGAGGTCGTCTGGGTTCTCGGCTTTGATTTTTATCTTTCCTGATTTAAGGTTTTGTTTTAGGATTCGCATAATTATTTAATGCTGAGTCTCAAACTGTTATTTTTTGGTAAAGCGTTAAGGAACACACTATAAAATAGTAATTAATAGATTAATAAAGAGATTGTGAAAAAGTGCCTAT
>CAYNRQ010000082.1:0-3588 GCA_964399875.1 uncultured archaeon | reverse complement strand
TTTTTTCCTTGAGATCACATTTCCTAGTTCAGAAATATCTTTGCGGAGTTCACGGATTTCTGCTGAGAGCTGGAGTTCCTCCTGGTCGAATCTTTTTGCTATCTTTCTTAGCTGTCTGAATTCCAGTTCAAGAATGAATAAATAGGCTACAACAACTATGCAGAATATCACAAGGAGTTCAAGTATAGGAATATCCACGCCGAAGATGTACATTTAGATCCCTTCTCCTATTTCTTTGTCTATCTCCTCTACTTCCTCTTTTTGGGATGTTGTTCTCTTTCTTTTGTAGTATCTTATTCTCTTTACTGAGAAATATATGAGAGCGAGGACAAGGAATAAAAGGGCTATATCGATTATGTTTATTCCCGGGGTTATGCCAGCCACAATGAAGTTGCCTGTTCCTGAGGCTATGGTTGTAAAGCCCTCCCTGAATTTTGAGGTTGCTATGTATGTCCCCTTTGGTGCATTTATGGGTATGATGAATTTTTCATATACCTCTGTTTTTTCCAGGGGCTCCATTTCTTCCAGGTCTTGTATGGCTGAATGAATAACGTCCATATATGGTGTGTATACCTCTGTTTCTATGTACGGGTATTCCAGTCTTTCCCCTCCGTTTATAACCAGGATTTCCAGGCTTACGGGGGATTCAAGGTCGTATCTGTCCCTGTCTGGTGTGATTATTATAACAGGATAGCTTTCCTTGTAGATTATGTTAACAGATACCATCTCTCCTGCCTTTATTTCTGGGATTATTATGGTTGTTGCTGTTGCTGACCCTGAGAATGCCAGTTGGTTTCCGAAACCATCTGTTATTTTTATTATCTTTTCGAATGACATTGGAAGGTTTAGTCTTATATTCTGGTAATCTTCCTTGGCAAAGCTCTTTAGGAATATGTCCATCTTTAGTTTAACAGATTTGTCTTCTATCTGTTCTAGTACCTGGACATCCCTGTCAACTTCCATGATAGGCGGTGTTAGGACAGTTAATTCGTATTGCCTTGTTTCCAGTGCTTGCAGGACTGTTTCCCATGTTATTGACCTTTCTTCTGATCCTGCTATGGATATGGTTTCTTCTACCTTTTCTCCTATGTCATTTATGTAGCTTGCATAAGCATCTGTTGCATCCTCAAAGGTTGGTATATTGAACCTGGCTTTTGTTGGTCTGTTGTTGGGATTGAATACCTCTATGCTCTGTGTCCAGAATGCCGGTTTGCCTACAATAACCTTTGAGAGCTTTATGTCATCCACCTCTATGCTTATCGGGAGCAGAGGTTCTGGTACAACAACGGTTATGGCTCCTGTGAATCTTGTGGAAAGGTCCAGACCAGTGGCAGGGTCGAATGCTGATATTTCAACCGGCAGAATATATAGACCTGTCTGGGTCACATTCATTGTATAATTTACAAATATCCACTCATCTGCTTCTAGGCTCCATCCGTCTGCTGCTGTGTTGTTGAATATGTAACCTGTTACATTGGTTCCGTCTGATAGAGTGTATGAACCCATGTTTATTATCTCGTAGTCAACGCCCTCTGTCCAGAGGAACAGACCGCTGGAATTGTAATGGTAAACAGTGGCATTGGCGCTCATGTTGAAGCCGGACAGGGCATCCTGGGGGACATAATCTATGAACTTGATGCCGGATATTGTGTTTCCTTCCACAGTAACGTTTATTGAGGCATTTATAAGCGTTGGCTCTGTTGGATCCTCTATAACAAGGTCCTTGTAACCTGTTAATCGTGTGGCAGAAACCTGGATTGTCTTGTAGGAAAGAGGCTCTCTTATTGGAGTGCCTGATTCAGTGTAATGGGTTGCATTGCCTGTGAAATTATATGTATCGCCTGTTGTCATGCTTACGTTTGAAACAACCTGGAACCTCACCCTTATCATGTCGTTCAGGCTCATGTTGTCTCCAACAGGTCCATTTCCGAGTATGTCCACAGCCGAAAGGTCTGATATAGAAACATTTACATAACCGTCCGAGGTTTCATTCGGGTCTGCAACAGTTACTGTTAATTGGGGATCGGTCTGGTCTAGTTCATACCAGCTCCCGTTGTAGTACCAGACCTCCAGCTCATTTGCTATATCATTTACATAGAAAGAACCATGATGGTCACCGGTTGTTGTGTTTGCAGGGATTACAGCATAGATCTCTATCTCATCTGTCTGTATGTTGGTGTTTCCTGAATGCTGGGTTGTGTGGTTTATGGTTATTATATCGCCGCCTGTGTCAGGGTTTATTATACCATCGTCTGCCTCGGTATTGGTCATGTCTATTCTGTAAAGGACTGGCATATCCAGTGTGCTGTTTATGTAGCTCCAGTAATTTTCTGATCCTGTATCATTCCATAGCACGCTCCAGTTAAAGTATACAGTATAAAACAGCTTGGTCTGGGATGTTGAGTTAAACCACTGGGTGTCATTTGATCTTGAGGAATCTGTTGTATAGATCCTTCCACTTGAGGGGGTTATCTGGCTTGCTGTAGCTGAGCCGTTGAACCATCCTGTCTGGTTGGGAGTGGAGTATGGCTGACCTGTTGCAGGGTTTATCTCATATATCCTCCATTCGGTTATGTTGTATGTAAGCATCTGCTCGCCTGATTCCACAGAGGAGTTGGCCCTGTTTTCAATAAGACCTCTTACCCTCCAGTAACCGTTTGAGTCATTAACCATGTCAACGCCCTGCCTTATTGGTCCTCTTGAGAACTTGCCTGTTATAGTCATCATGGATAGTGTGCTTGAGGAGTTGTAGTGATATGCAAAGACACCGTCATCGCGTGTGCCATCCATGTCTTCTGAAGTGGACGAACCCCAGTTTGCATCAGCAACTGTTGCATTGAACTGGATTGTTACGGATGTTCCTGGAGGTATGTATCCATTTGTCCAGTTCACCTGGTCGAATTCATCATCACTGTCTGAGTCTGTTCTTGTTGCTGACCCGTAACCACTGGTCACCGAGGGTGTTGAGCTTACGTTTACTGCATCACGTGTGCCGTCTGTGTCCAGTTCGAACTGTATGCCAAAGGTTACGCTTGATATGTTGTAGGTTCCATCATTTGTTAATATGACAGAAAAGTTAAGGGTATTTGTTGTTGTGAACAGGTCATCATCATCAGCTGTGTCATTGCCTCCTTGGTAGTTTACTACTGTGAGCTTTAGTTTTATTGGAGGTGCAACATTGCTGTTGGTTACATTGTACCATGTGTCTGTGTCGGAATTGGTCGTGTTGCAGTTAACAGTTGCCATACTGTTTGCGGTTGGATAGGATGTGAGTGTATCCCTGAAGAATTTCAGTTCATCGAGGTTTGTATGTTCTGCCTCTCCTGATGAGTTGGATACGTTTAGTCTTAAGTATTGGAGAACGTCGTCAGAGTTTGGAACAGATACCTTCATGTAACCATAAGCGCATGGGTTTTCAGAACATGGGGAGAATGATGCTCCTGTATCATAGGATCCGTCCTGATCAAAATCTGCTATGACAGATTCATAGAGGTATGCCCTTGGTCCATATGCGGCCAGGGCAGAGATGGATAGGATTAGAGAGGTGAGAATAATAGTGATACATGTTAAAGAAAATTTTGTATTGAT
>CAYNRQ010000081.1:0-3780 GCA_964399875.1 uncultured archaeon | reverse complement strand
GTGGAATTCTTTATTTAAAAATATATTAAGCGAATTCTTATATGAATGGGTTCACAAGATTCTGGATACCTGACAGGGAATAGAGGTGTTTTTGTAAGCCCCCAGAGCATACGTGGAAATGCAGCAACAGTGGACGAGTCATATGTTGCAGGAGATGTGCTTGATTCTGATGGTTTTAATGAGGATGGTCTCACCGGGTTCATGGATGAAGGCTATAAGGATACCCTTCAAGACTATCTGGGTAAGACATGCAGAAAAGAGCCACTTACAAAGGAAAGGGAGATAGAGATTGGGAGAACCATAAAGCACGGAAATGAGGATCTCAAAAAGGGTCTTCTAATGACCGGGTATGGGGCTGGAAAGATTTCTGAGTTATTGTACCAGTGCCTTGTTGGTGATGCTGAATCCAGGTCAGGAAAGTATGAATATTTCCATGTGAAGCGCAAAAAGATATTGGAACACTCCCCCCCGCTTTCTGACAATGAGAAGCCGAATAAAAGGTTTACAGTACCAGAGATAGTAAAAAAATCTCTTCAGTCAGCCAGAGTAAGAATAGAAAGTATAATGAAGAAGAAACTATCAGAAAAGTATGAAAAAAGACTTAGAAGGGATATTAAAAATATACATCATGGTATTGTTGCAATGCTGATGCCGCTGGATATGGAGTATAAAACAGCAGTTGGTTTACTTAAGGATCTTAACAATTACAAAAAGAGGCTGGAAAGGATTGGCAGAAGGATAAATAGTGAGTCAGCCGGTAGAATGACAAGAAATGCACATATGCTGCTTGTTGAGGAGATAGGAGATCTGCCTGAAGATTTTTTAGAAAGTGTGTATGAATTAAACAGAACATATGAAAGTGTTGAAAAGGCAAGAAAAGAATTAATAGAAGCGAACATGAGACTAGTTGTGAACATAGCAAAGAATTACAGGAGAAGGGGCTTGCCTTTCAGGGATCTTATACAGGAAGGGACTATAGGTCTTATGAGAGCCGTTGAGAAGTGGGATTATGAAAGAGGCTTTAAATTCTCCACATATGCATCATACTGGATAAGGCAGTCCATAACAAAGGCTGTGCATGAAACAGCAAGAACAATAAAGCTGCCACAGCACATCTATGAGAAACTCTCGGTAATTAGAAGAACATATAATGATCTATGGAACAGGCTGGGCAGATACCCAAACATTGAAGAGCTATCAGAGGCCTGTGGTGTTCCGGTTGAAAAACTGAGGTTTATAATAAATTATGTTCCTTTATCAGTTGATAACTTAATCATGGATGGGGGTGGGGAAAAATTTGGGTATGTTCTGAAAGACAAAGATCATGCTTATCCTGCTGAGGAATGCGCATCTAGGGATATGCATGATAATATGAGTGAGAAGATAGAAGAGGTACTTGGAACATTAGATTACAAACAGGCTGAAATAATAAGAAGAAGATACGGACTTGACGGGGGGAAACCGCTCACTCTGGAGGAATGCGGCAGGGTTTTTGGTGTTACAAGGGAAAGTATAAGGCAGATAGAGAAAAAGGCAATTAAAAGGCTGCGGGGTTCAAAAAGGAAATTAGAATCCGTATACAGGCAGATGACAGAAGATTAATTATCTTGCTAAGTTTGCATGAACATTAAATTGTTTCTATGGGATACAGCTTATTCAGGCTTTTTCTTATGGCATCCCCAAGATGTTTTATTGTGCCGGCGTCCATTTCACTGCCCATGTCCACAGCAAAGAAGACGTTGTAATCCCTTGCCAAACCATATCCTCTTCTTTCACATTTTTTATAGAATACTTTACCAGCAGGAAGGATGGAAACAGGATACACATTATCCCTAATACGGGGTATCTTTTCTATCGCCTCTATTGCGGCATTCCTGACATCTGTTCTCACAGTTTCATCCATGTTGTCCTGATATTCGCCGGGATTGACAATGATCCTTACAGCATAATTTCTGTTGAACTCGTTGGGAAAGGCTGGAGTGTTATTACACCATAAGGCCTGTTAACACCAAAGTATTCTTGCATACCCCTGCATTTGAGACTAAGAAAATTGAAGACTGGTATCTCCGAATTGCCATCATATGACTCAAAATTCACTATACCCTTGGCAACCCAGCAATCTGTTCCTTTTTCAAAGGCTATCATGTTTAGTTCCTCACTCGAGTACTGACACAAAGAAAAGGACGGTATAACATTTATCTGCGGGGTGGATGAGAATATATTTATGCACTCAGCATATGTGACATCATTCCATCTGGGTGTTACAGCACATACAACACTAACTCTGCAGTTTGAAAGCAGCATGTCTGCCAACAGGCTGTCAAACATGATCTCCCCCGCATTGTCAGGTATAATACCTACATGTTTTCCTTTTGCATATCCAAGGAAACCCCTTGCATTCTGTGCTTCCTGTTGAGACTATATGGCTGTATTTACTCTTTGGTATGAAACCTGCCTTGAATCATATAAGAGGAACAGCATATTGGCGCGTGTTCTTATATTGTGAGGCGTGCTGTCAATTGCATAATTCAGAACAGAATCATCAAGGTCATCAAGGTCTACTCCCATTTTTTGCCATATCTTCTGAAATGCTTTCTTTCGCAATCTACGCAAAACTTGTTCTGTTGCATGGGTCTCGGCTTCATAATTGTTCTATTAAAAGAAAGCTTTTATTTCTTAATTCGAGATTATTGATTATGTATTCAAAAAAGAAACCCATTAATGAATTAAAAGAAGGGGACAGGGTTGAGGATATATTTGTTGTCAAGATAAAGAGGGTGATGTTGCCCTACAAAAACAAATCAGGTTATTATTTCTCCCTTGTTCTTTCTGATTCTAGCGGCAGAAGTATAGAATGCAAATACTGGGGCAAGGAATCCGAGGATAATACAAAGATGGTTTATGATAGTATAAAGGGGGACTCTGTTGTTTTTGTGCAAGGCCGAGTAGAAAACTATGGTGGAAAGCTGCAGATATCCGCAAACCCTCCCGCAGATTCCATTAGAACGCTTAGTGAGGGTGAATATGATCCCAATGATTTTATAATGCCGGCCAGAAGGGATATTGAGAGGATGGTAAAGGAACTGAATGGTTATATTGAGAGTATCCAGAACACGGAAATCAGGAGTTTATTAAACAAGGTATTCCAAGGTTCTTTCTTGGAAAAATTCAAAGTCCATCCAGGTTCTATTGAAATCCATCATAACTGGACAGGTGGTTTACTTCAGCACACTCTTGAGGTTGTAAAGTATTCTGATTTGAGCAAGAACCTGTTCAATGACATGGACAGGGACCTGCTTATAGCTGGTGCTATCTTGCATGATATAGGAAAGATAGAAGAGATCGAGGTCACTACAAGAATAAAGGGCACAAGAAAAGGCCAGTTAAAGGGTCATATACCCATAGGGTTTAGGATGGTTTCCAAGATCATGGATGAGCTAAAAACAAGTGAGAATGTGAGGGATAAGCTTCTTCATATAATCCTTAGTCATCACGGATGCATGGAACAGGGTTCTCCAAAGGCACCCATGCTTCCTGAGGCTGTTGCTGTGTACTATGCAGATGAGCTAAGCTCAAAGCTGGCTGAAATAACAGATTTCATAAAAGGCGCTAAGGATGCGACAGAAGACGAATTCATGTATAACAGAAGGCAAGGAAGGAATATATTGCTAAAATAGGTACTGCACTTTGGGAATATGGGAAAAGGATGTTATTCTTGATCTTGTTTTAAATCAGAATTCCACCGGTCTCTGACCGGTGGTTCCAAACAAGGTAATCGCT
>CAYNRQ010000080.1:0-3796 GCA_964399875.1 uncultured archaeon | reverse complement strand
TCATATCACCTCTAGTCTTATATTTATTGCTTTACGGAATTAAATTCACAGAGCCTATTTTTCTAATTCGAGCAGATATATATCCAATACCAGTACATTGTCACCCACAACCCTGAATATGATCCCCTCAGAAACACACATAGGAAAAACTATAGGGCCATTGGGAATATCCAAACCTTCTGTAAGGCATCTCTTGTTTTTGCCATCCTGATCCATTATCCAGATATCATACCTGCCTTCTCTCTGGACATCTGAAAATTTATCCCAATCTATAAGCTCATCAAACATCTGGTTTATTTCCTTTTTCCTTTCCCCTGCTAGTTTTACATCTTTATATTTTTCATGCAACCGCCTTATTTTATCTGCAACAGGTATCAGATGCTCAAACGTCACAGCAGAATAGATTATCCTTCCATCAGGAGCAAAGAACGGAAAATCCTCGAATGTTTCTATGGAATCAGTAAGGTTTACAGGCCCTATGCCATCCGAGGTTGCTATCCATATATCTGAAATAAGATCCCCTTCTGCCCCAACAAATGCGATCCTGTCACCTTTCTGGGACCACACAAGCCTATTCGTTCTTACAGGACAATTAATCCTTTCTACTTCTTTCCATTCCCAGTACCCGGACGAATCTTTGAGAGGAACCCTTCTCTTTATACTTACGCCATGGTCATCCCCTGATAAACACATTTCTCTGTCCGGTGAAACATACGGAAAGAGATTCTTCCCGATTCGCACATCCTTTGTATAAGCAAACCAATCAAAAGCTATTTTTTCATCCCCGTCTAATCTTTCCAATATCCTTTCCCTTATGTTTTCAATGTTTTCCCACACAAAGCTTTCCCTTTCCTTAAGGCGATACATGGATGATTCATATTGCCCAGGGCGGTAATCTATCTCCTCCAAACCATTTTCCTTTAAAATCTCCTCAACTGTCCCAGAAGCAGTATTTACAACATGCAACAAATTGATGGTATTAAATTCCAGCTTCCTCAAACCCTTAACTTCCCAGCTCTTCCTGCTCGCATAACTTCCATCAGCCAAAACAGAAACAGGTTCTGCATCCGGTCTCTCATAGGGCCCCAAGACCTTTGGGGCCACATAAGCTGCAGCTGCTCCTGCTATCCCTGCACAAACAGCATACTTAACCCAAGACCTCATGAATAAGAATTAGACAAAGAATTTAATAAGCTTCGGAGCAAGAATTCCGCTGCCTTTAGGCTGCGGATGAATTGCGGCAACTAAACAGACTTTACTTCTTTGAACCAACAATAAAAGGATGGCGTTGCGCAGTGAACAGCTGCGCAACTAACCAAGCCACCCACAAAGAGCGTGGGAAATATGGATAGCTTTAGCCATAAGTATGGCGAATCAGCGTTTCACTTCGTGATGGTCACGAAGTGCCGTTATAAACTACTTAGGAGAAGCGGGCATAAATATATTTCCAGGGATGTCCTGCAGCAGATAACAAAGAGGCACCGAACAGGCGTAGTAAGCCTTGCCATTGGATATGACCACATTCACATAGTTGCATCGCTTCATCCAACAATGTCGCCGAGCAAGGCTTTTCAGCTGCTCAAGGGAGCATCTTCGTGGGTTCTCTTCCGGCTAATCCCGAATCTGAGGAAGAGATATCAGCGCGGTCACTGTGGGAAAGGAACGGCACGTTCAGAAGCGTCGGTGACGTCGATGTCCAAACAGCAGTGCAATACGTTAACCAACAGAATCAGTTGTCGCTAACTCAATTCATATGAACCAACAATTCCCCGTCCTTTAGGGCGGGGATGCATAGTATTTTATTATGCACAAATACCAGAGTAATCCAGCACAGCCGGCTCATTCATCAAAACCCAATATCCAAGGCCAGGCTCTAATTTTTGCAGGTCACTGAAACCCGGAAACTCAGGATCGTATGTTGAGGCCCCACCATTATAACCATATATAACCATAACATTATCCATTATATCCCCAAAAACATCTTCCACATTCTTTGCTTCATTGCACATGTAGCTGATCAGATTCCACCCCTTATTCAAATTAATGGTTTTGTCCTCTGGTTCCAGGCCGCTCACCACCAATTCAACACCAGTACCACCTCTTATCTTCACCCAATAACCATTCTTGTAATCAATCTCCTTAAGATCACTGAATTCAGGCAATCCAGGATCATATGTTGATGCCGCACCATTAAAGGAATTCACGACCTCTACCTTATCCATAATAGACCCTAGCACAACCTCTATGTCGCTATCATCCAAAAGCAAAGGTATTGAAATAAGGTTCCAGCCCCCATTCAATGTAATAGCTATGTGAGGATTTACATCAACTGTTACAGGCACATTGAATGTTAAACCCCGGCCTGCTGGAACCAGAATCAACATGTAAATCAACAGCACCAAGTATAACCATTTCATACCCTGCCACCCCTCTTCCTTACAAAACCAATGCACACCAAAAGCACAACCAACACAACAACCAGACCAATCCACGGGGCATTGGCAGCTATAAACCCTGTTATTCCGCCACCTTCCGGAGTTACCTTGCAAATATCCTCGTCCCAGCATTCAGCATCCTCGCAATCAACCAGGCCATCAAGGTCATTATCTGTTCCATCACCACAAACCTCACTCACGGCCTCTTCTGAGAAGTTCTCTGCAACAATATCCACGTTCACGTTCAGTTTGGTTGCTATCCCAGGGACAGCGGCACCTGCTCCTGTGAAACAGTTTCCAGTGGCCTCAAATTCAATCTTATAATTATCACCAATGCTTACATCATCAGGAATGGCAAGGGTTATGCCCACAGGCCTGACAGGAATGTAGCCATCACCCTGCGGATGCCTTACATAATCCACACCCCCCGGAGGATTTGCAGGGACTGCGTCAACAACACCAGCGGGCTCTAAGCCCACATTCTCCTCTACAGTGTGCAGCACACCAGAAACATTATAAGCAGCATCGTGCAGCTCTGGGCTGTATGCCACACCCCACCCGTCCGGCAGATTCACAGCGCCTACAACCACATGAGTAATCCTGTCTCCATGAATATTATACAGGTTCCATGTAATCTTCACATTCTGGCCCGGCACTGCTTTTGCATTCACATTTAACGGATTAGCACCAATGCTACACGCGGCCTGAACTATACCCGGAACTAATAAAATCCACATTACTATTGCAACTACTTTATACATACTTCACCTTCCTTATCTTCAATTATCCGCTTAACTTGAAGCGGTTACGGTTATACCAGTGCTGTAGCTGCCTGCTGTTGTCCCACCAGGGATGGTCAGCCTGTGATATATGTCACAGGTGCTTCCAGGAGAAACACCTGAGCACACAGTTGCATCGCTTGTTGTATAACCAGTCCATGCACTGCTGCCATCCGGACTCCATTCCATGTTGTCTACTGTAAGACTTCCTGGGCCCGTGAAACTGTCAGTGTTTGCTCTTGTAGCCACATTTCCATTAACATTGGACTCGCTTCCTATGGTTACTGTTAATGGATACCCGCTACCTGGATTTGCATTTGCTGTTGTTCCTGGATCCATGCTGCCGAATGCTACCGGGTCGTTTGTTAGTGTCACTGAAAGGAACTCGTTAACAGACACAGAAGCTGTTGTGCTTGCTGTGTCAGAGGCTGCTATTGCTGCTCCAATAAGCAGCAAAAGGCCTGCTATTGCTGTCAAAGAAACTTTCGCATTCCTTCCAAATTCCATTTTCATTTTAACCTCCTAATTACATTTTTTACCTTTGCAGTTGTTAACATTTTAAAGACCGCTTGTTGACCAGTG
>CAYNRQ010000079.1:0-3947 GCA_964399875.1 uncultured archaeon | reverse complement strand
GTAAGCCATACAAGATTATATGGAAGGGGGAGGAAGTAAATTCAGGATATCACATTCTGATTTAAACCCTCAATACCCTTTATATTTATGCACAAGACAACAGAGCGACTGGATATGGGAAAGCTGGCCACATTCGTACCTAACAAGAAAATGCCTGTTTACAACTGGTTCTACTATAAGGAGGGTTTTTCCAGAGAGATTGTGCTGGAGCTTGTGAAAATGTTCAAGCTAAGGAAAGGTGATAATGTTCTTGATCCATTCTGCGGGTGCGGCACCACGAATCTGGCCTGTAAGGAAATGGGCATAAATTCATATGGTTTTGATGTTCTTCCTCTTTGTGTACTGGCCTCTCAGGTCAAGACCATGGATTATGATCTAGAAGGCCTTAAGAAAGCAATAAAAGATCTTAAAAAACTAAGCTTCGAACACCAGGACCTGGGCAGGATTCCAGGAAATGTAAGAAGATTCTTCTCCCCACACACCCTGCAGGATGTTCTGTTTTTCAGGGAGAAAATAAAGGGGTTCCAGAGACCTGTCAGGGACTTTCTTTTCCTGGGCCTTATCAGTGCAGCCACAAAGTGCTCATGGATGTACAAGGACGGTGCTGTTATCAAGATCAAGAAGAAATCCACACCGCAGTTCAGAAAGTTCTATCTCAGAGTCCTCAAGAAAATGCTAACAGACCTTAAGAGACTCGAGACAAATCCCTGCAAAACAGAGATAGATCTGGGGGATGCAAGAAACCTTAACATCGGGGACAATACCATAGATGCTGTCATAACATCTCCCCCATACCTGAACAAGATAGAGTACACAAGGGTTTATGGTATAGAAGAGTTCCTATTCTTCGGGGAGGGAAAGCCAGGCCTTAGATCATACATAGGATCTGATTCAGGGACCAGGCCTGTGTTCCCTGATATAAACCTGCCGCCTGCAGCAGACGCATACCTCACAGACATGAAAAAGGTTCTGGAGGAGCTCCACAGGGTTTGCAAAACAGGGGCCAAAATCGGGGTTGTAATAGGGGACGGATGCTTTCCCGCAGGCGTAGTGCATATGGATGAACTGCTACCAAAACTGGCAGAAAAATCAGGCCTGAATACAGAAAGGGTGTACATCCTGAACAGAAGATGGTGCACAAGGAAGAGGACAGAAAAGATAGGCCAGATGGAAGAGAGCCTTATCGTCATGACAAAGAGGTAAAAACAACATATTAATAAGCAAATATAACTTTTTATATGGGCCCGTAGCTTAATTGGACAGAGCGTCCGGCTTCGGACCGGAAGGTTGGGTGTTCGAAAAATACGGCTTGCTACAATCGGATAAAGCCGTCTATCTGGAAATCATCCCGGGCCCGTTTGCTTTTTTCTCAAAGAAAACCATCAGGAAGTGTCATTTTCTTGTATATCCTGAAAACCCTGAAATTGTCAAAGTCTTCTATTATGTCCTCGAACTTCTCTCTTATTGTTATGTATATATTCCTGAATTCCTCTCTTGTTTCTGTTTCTATGGTCAGCTCAATGTCCCATACACCGAACGTTTTAATCACTTCTGTTATGTTAGGATTGGTCCTGCAGAAATTCATCAGTTCCTTTTCCCTGTCTATTGAGAGATTATGATATTTTATTAATACCTTGTCTGTGAAAATGCCTATCTTGCGTGTATTTATAATCATTCTGTAACCCTTGATTATTCCCATTCTTTTCATTTTTCTCAGCCTTGAAACCACAGTTCTTGGGGTGACTCCGGCAACTCCTGCTATTTCAACTGTTGTTTTTTTGCCTTCAAGTATTGCTTTTATAATCTTTCTGTCTGTATCATCAATTTTCACTTCTTCTCTGTCACCGCCTATTATAGTGTCCCTCTCTGTTTTTCCACCAAGATAATTTCTGCTATAGTAATGCTCAACTACTGTTGTGAGTATCACATAGTTCTTGAGCTGCTTCTGGTTGGATTCTATAAGTTCCCTGAACATTTTATTAAAGGAAGACGGATTTTTTGCAGCAAAAACAGTCAAAAGGTCATACCTCCCGTCACACTCCATTACTCTTGTGATATTTTTGTGGTCTGATATTTTTTTTATAAGCTCTGCGAATCTCTCCTTGCTCACGTAGTTTATTTTGAAATATACCCTGAAATTCAGGCAGCCGAATCTTGAATAGTCTACAAGAGGATAGTATCCTTGAATTGCGCCATCACTGACCATGGATTTGACCCTGTAGCTTATCATCTGCTGACTCATCTTTATTTTCTTGCCTATTCTGGAGTAAGGCCTCCTGTAATTAAGGTCCAGCTCAAAAAGCATTCTGGAGTCCTTCTTTTTTAGTTTCATATTTTATATTATGTATTTTTTAGTATATAAATGATATTTTTCACAAATATTTTTTTAATAACTCTTTTAAAAGTGTATACTAAACCATAAATATGATAAGGATAAACAACAGGTTAAGGAATATCGTATTAATGTGCATATACCCCCCGCTACTGGATGGCTCAGCTTATTCAAATTTTGAATTCGCCAGAGGGTTATCAGAAAACGGCTATGGTGTTGAGGTTATTGCATATCCATGCGAAGGGTGGAGGGAATATGATAAATGGTCCGAGGAAGCCCTAGGAATACGGGTTTATAGGATTCCTATAAAATATGTTTATGAAGGCGAACCTCCCACCCAAGAAAATCTTGATGCTGTAAGTGGTTTTATAAGTGATTTCCTTAAAAGCAAGAATGGGGATATGCCGGACATTGCAGTAATAGGACATGATTCATGGGCCTGGTATGAGCCGGTACTGCACGGATTTGGTTTGCCTGTTATTCAGCACCTTAGGGGAACACCAACAAGGGCCATTAATAACGGTATTTATCCTGAAAAAGAAAGAATGCGGTTTATCAATCATGTCCTTAATGCGGATCATATAATTGCAATTGCAGATCATTTCAGGGATCTTGCAATATCTTTTGGTGTCTCTCCAGAAGATGTGGTTACAATCCGCAATGGTGTAGACACATCACTGTTTCATCCCAACGTGCGTAATAATGAACTTCAGAAAGAATTAGAGATTGAAGAGGGTACAAACATAATAATACATGCTTCAAATCTTTACCCTGTGAAACGCGTATTGGACATAGTTGAATCTGCCGACAGGGTGCTGAGTGAACGTGATGATGTGGTGTATTTAATTGCTGGTGAAGGTCCTGACACTGAAAAGCTTCATCATGCAGTGAGAAGTTCCTCCTTTGCAGATAAATTCCGCCTCCCAGGAAAGGTTCCGCATTACAGGATGCCTGATTACATGAATCTGGGAAGGGTGTTTATTCTTGCTTCAGAAAGCGAAGGTTATCCAAGGGTGGCATTGGAGGCCCAGGCATGCGGACTTCATCTCATTGCCTCGGACATGCCGGCAGGTATTGAGTGCACAAGAAATGGTGAACTGGGTACAAATTACCGGATGGGTGATCCTGATGATTTGGCGGAAAAGACGCTGTCAGTGCTTGGTATGGATGAAAAAACATTTGAAGAGACTAAAGAGAGGGCGCTGGATTATATATCATCAAGGTGCACCTTTGAGAAAGAGATTTCAAGATATATCAGCTGCCTTGAAAGGGTGTATGAATCAGCTAAGTCCTGTATATAGCTGGTGCTGTGTGACATCTTCTTCCAATTAAATCCGGCTTCCTACGCAGTATCATATGCAATTATTAATAGGATCGCGTGTGAAACTCTTGGATATTGCTGACTTTATTATCTTTTACTTTTTACTGTGACGAACATTTCTCCAACCAGGACATTTGCTCATTTATAAAAATAAGCCTGCCTGTATCTGCCAGTATCTCAAACGGTTAATTGATTAGCTCCTTACCACCGGTCACACACAATTGGTTAATAAGACTGGCGGGATGCGGAGCTCCTGGTTAATCGTTTGAGAGTAATTCCGCATAGTGACTGGTG
>CAYNRQ010000078.1:0-4164 GCA_964399875.1 uncultured archaeon | reverse complement strand
ATAAAGAAAGTTTTAGGGATATCAAAACAACAATTAAGCAGATATAAAACAGGAAAAAGTCGTCTTACTATAAAACAATTAGATAGGTTATCCAATTCGTTTGGATTTGAATGGAAAAATAATATATCCAATTTTGGCCTTGAAGCATCTTATCATAAAATAAAACTACCAAATAAATTAGAGATTTCAGATAATATTGCATGGCTTTTAGGATTTCATACAACAGAAAATTCAGAAACACCGAAATCCTTTGGCATTTGCAACTCAGAAATAACTCTTATTAAAAAATCAAAAGATGCATTGATCGAATTAAAAATACCTCAAGAAATTATGAAAATTGAGGTAAGGTATATAGAAAATAACCAAAAACAAAAGACCCTAAAAGAAGTTCATAAACATCTGAGAGATTTAGATATTCGGTTCAGAAAATTAAATAAAAACAGTCTAACAAAAAAACCACTATTTACTTTAAGAGTCAGTTCAAGATTAATCAGAGATTTACTTAAAAATTTAGAGATGCATTTCATTTCAAATCATCGGATTACAAAAGAGAATTGGTAGCGGCTTTTTTACAAGGCATATATGATGCAGATGGCTGGTTTAATAGAGCGAAAAATATAATTGTTCTATCACAAATAGATAAGAATTTAATAGTTATAGTATACGAATTATTACAAAATCTTAATATAAAAGCAAGAAAAGAATATTGGAAATATAGAAATCGTCATGCTTGTGTTATTATCTGTGGAAAAAAAGGAGAAAATATTAAAAGGTTCATCAACACGGTTGGTTTTTCACATCATGTAAAGGCTACCAGAGTAAAAAACTTCCTATTGCCAGCCTAAGGCGATCCTAAGGCGTTCCCTAACAGACCTTCTGCTAACACTAAGCAAAGACTGCTTGGATATCAAAGCAGAATCTTAACAGAGTTAGCAGCCAGTCTAGGAATGGAGGACGTCGAAAGGGAAGCAGGTTAATATTCCTGCCCTGAAAGAATACGTGCGGCGACGCAAGACCTATTCCTGACACTTCAAGATAGACCAACCACAGAGATGTGGCTAGCTAATTAAGCCTGTGGAGTACCATAATGGTGAGAAACAGGTGAAGTTAGAAGGGCCTGTTATGCAGGTTTGGTTGATTCTTGGAGTCCGTGAAAACAGAATGACTGCTGATACAGATCAGCAAAACAGTCTTTCTGTCATTCAGGGAATAGGTAAGGATTTCTTTCATTCGTACCGAGAACCGTCACTGGTGCCCCACGCTGAGAAAGTTAGACAGTTCGGATATAGAACAAAGCTGTCTATCTCTCAATGGCGAAGGTGGTTAGGAGAAATCAATCCAGGGAATTCGGCAAATTCGCGGTGTATCTTTGGTACAAACCGTGCCTACTGCTCTAATTAATTTTAGAACCAGTAGGTCGCAGTGACAAGGGGAGTCCGACTGTTTAACAAATTAAAGGAGTTCGATTAGTCAGCGGGCATATTCTTCCTTTCGGTCTTAGGACACGAAAGTCAGATAAGCCCGCTTCCCAAATAATAGAACATGAAATTAAAATTTCAGTTCAAAAAGAAGATTCAGAAATCAAACTAACTGAGAGTTTGGCTTATGTGCTAGGTGCTTTGTATGGTGATGGAACAGCATACAAGAACAAAGCAATGGAGCATATGTTGTGACAATAGATCAGAAAGAGATGGAATGGCTTAAAAATATCATTAAACCCATTCTTGAAAAACTAGGTCACAAAGCAACTTTCTATAGATTTAAAACAGGAGAAGATTATTTCAAATGGAGAGTAACAACATACTCTAAACATTTGTTTAAACTCTTCAAAGAAATTAAAAAAGATTCAGTTGGTTTTGTTGAAAAACTCAGAAAAAGAGAATTGATGAATTTTATAGCTGGGTTTTTTGATGCAGAAGGTTCTGTAACCGATAGAATAAACATTTACAACAAAGATAAAGATCTTCTAGATTTTATTAAAGGGTTTCTAAAGAAAATCAATATCGATTCAAACATTTACAAATATGGGAAAGTTTATGGGATTTCAATATATAGAAAAACAGAGATTCAAAAGTTCATAAGAAATATTCCATATAAAAACAAAAATGAACTCCTTTTAGTTAATAAACGTAGGGGAGTGCTAGATGGAAACGTTTTGTATACTCCCTGAGGCCTGGCCAGTGTCAGTGTGTGAAGCCTCTTTCAAGGGGGTGAAGCCCTGATAAACGCCGGCGGTAACTCTGACCGTTAACTATGGCGGTCAATAAATCTGGCTATATGCTGGAACTCCTAATAACTTCGGGTCCTTAGCAAGGAATAATCCTGAAGAGTATGAGGGACGATCAGCAGGAAACTGTTTGTAAGGAGGTGCAATATGAAAGAAGATATTTCAGGGTTGAGTAAACTACTGAAAAAAAGAAACAGACTAAGACAATATCTTCTGGGTTTTATTGATGCAGAAGGTTGTTTTAGCATCTCATTAAAAAAACAGAAAGATACAAGATTTGGATGGGTTTTAGATCCGATATTTCAAGTAACTCAACATGCAACCAATAAAATAATTCTTGAACAAATTAAAAATGAGTTGAGTTGTGGAAGAATAATAGAAAAGCCCGGTCAACAAGACACTTTAATCTATGTTGTTGACAATAGAAGACAGTTAATTGAGAAAGTAATACCCTTTTTTAACAAATATCAACTTGTTGTAAAATTTGCAGATTTCGAAAGGTTTAAACAAGTTGTGTTAGGTTTGGAAACAAAGGAACATAAAAATAAAAATGGTTTTATTAAATTAATGGAAATCGCCTTTGATATGAACCTGAAAGGAAAACAAAGAAAACACAAAATTGAAGAAATTGTGAGAACAATGAAATAAAACAGGATCCTCAGAGACCATACGCCAGACACTAAATAGTGAAGATATGGTCCACTCATGTGGTAACACATGGTAAAGTGCTTAAGGTAGCGTAAAACGGCGGTCATCTTAGCCAGAGGAAAATAATGCATGCTTTTGGCATGCAGAAACCTCTAATGGCGATGACGAAAAACAAGCCGTTGCGTAATCCCTTGCCGATTAATTGTCGGCCTAAGGATTAAGGACTCTTGAAGTAGAAACCCAATCGTCAGCGGGCATATTCTTCCTTTCGGTCTTAGGACACGAAAGTCAGATAAGCCCGCTTCCCAAATAATAGAACATGAAATTAAAATTTCAGTTCAAAAAGAAGATTCAGAAATTGAACTAACTGAAAACCTGGCATATATACTTGGAAGCTTGAGGGATGGTTCATTAGCAAAATCAGGTAATATATCAGAAATAGCACTAGCTAGTGACTTTCATAAGAACTGGTTAACAAAAATAATAGTTAATAAAGCAGTAAAACAGTTCTGCATTGAACCTGGAAAAATAAAAATATATAAAATTTGGACACATAAAAGCCAAAGACCATTTTATAGAGCAAAGATATACTCAGTAAAAATAAGAGAAATGATCTCCAAGTTCTATAATCCAGGCAGCCAGCAAAATTGGGAAACACCTAAAACAATAAAAACAGCCCCATTTTATATAAAAAAGCTTACATAAGAGGATTTTACGATGCTGAAGGTGGTTGTAGAGATGTTTTAGAATTTCAAAAAGGTAAAACAAAAACAATGAATTGTGAAATGTCAATACGATGTAAACACTCAAAAAGCCCAAATGAACCACTTGTTTTCATAAAATCTTTCTTAGAAAAAATTGGAATTAGAGTTCATCTCAGAAAAGATGAAACAGCTCTTGTGATAACAGGAAAAAATAATGTTCTAAGATTTTACAATGAAATAAAACCATTACATCCAAGAAAATCAAAAATGTTAAAAAATCTACTTCAATACTATAGAGCCCTTCTTCCTGCCGAAGCATCAATGGCTTAACGAGCTTCCCACTGTCCCGGATTGATACCTAGTGAAATTAATGTCCTGTGCATATTCAGGAGTCCCCCAGCGGGACGAGAAGACCCCGTTGATGGGAGCAGGGATATTATAACCAGCGGGCATATTCTGTTTTTACCTGCTTTGCAGGTCGGCTTACGCCTAAAAACAGATAAGCCCGCTTCTCAAATAATAAAACATGAAATTTAAATCAGAATTCCACCGGTCTCTGACCGGTGGTTCCAAACAAGGCAATCG
>CAYNRQ010000077.1:0-4172 GCA_964399875.1 uncultured archaeon | reverse complement strand
TCTCAATATTATATCTTTATATTTCAGTTCGACAAAATAATATTGTATAGGGAGAATCCTAATGGGCGACCAAGAAGGAAACTCACTAATACAAACAGAAGAACCACCACCCAAGACACGCCCGCAGGGGCGGTTGTTGAATGTTGAGGGTGTCGGACCTGACAAAATAGTTTATAATCTTTCCAGACCCTTTTCTTTAGATGGAAAAACTTACCACGCAGCAAGATCTGACAGAAGAGAGGTGGTTAACGAGGGAACAGACTCACAGACGATATTTTTACAAGAAAAGGACGGCGTTCTGTTCTGGGACGATTCAGCACCTACTTTTGACAGACTGCAGGATCCGCAGGTAGCAGTATTAAGAAAACCGCGCAGTTCCTTGAGTAGAAAAGAACCAGAATATCAGATACTGGTGTCTGGTGTCATGCCCTTTCCCAGACCAACACAAAAATATCCAAACGGACTGAGCTATAGGACAATTTTTTTCTTAGGAGATAATCTGCAAAATCTAGATTATCTGGTAGAGAGCCCTGACCGCATGAAGGACATGCCTGTTGAACAGTTAAGTGATGACAGTATAGTATTGTTCACAAGGCCTGAAATAGAGATACCCCTTGATGATGGTGACAGTGAATGGAAAAGACATATACGATACATCCGGTTAGAATCGGTCTATGATTTGCCGCACACTGATTTCAGAGGTGGAAAAGAACTGTCTGGGATATTTGACGGTATAAAATACTGGGGTGGGACAGATGCTGTCTTTGAACTAGGGAATGGATGCTGGGGTCTTCTTGTTCATAAGGGTCATGAACCAATTAAAAACCTTAAGAAACGCTATATTGAATGTTTTTGTGTAGTGGACCCAGAATCAGCTGCCTTTACCCGGCCTGAATTGTATGTGGAGAGGTCTGATTTCCCAAAAAGCGGTGTCAGGATAATGCCGGATAAACCAGAGGATTATCTTCAGGATGTTGTTTTCTGTTGTGGCGGAAGAAGAAACAATGACGGGACATTAACAAGCTGGTACGGCCTGAGCGACCACAGTCCTGGTGTGATAACAGCACCAGACCCTTTTGTGCTGTATGAGACACTGCCTAAAGACCAGATATTCGATGTTGTTGCACCTGAAAAATAACACCAAAACACAATATCTTTTTAAACCAAAACAAGAATAATCATAATATTCCAATAAAGGGGGCACAAATGAAAGAAAAGCTTCAAAAGATCAGCGAATTCGAATGGCACCTGTCCAAATCAGTAAGAAAAGAAATGAGGGTGGATGCCAAGATAATTGCCAATCAGAAGATTCTGAATGCAATAGAAGAAGATGCTGTGCAGCAGCTAACCAATGTGGCAACCTTACCAGGTGTTGTCAATCCTGTTGTGGGATTGCCAGACATGCACTGGGGCTACGGCCTCCCAATGGGAGCTGTATCGGCCTTTGATGATAAAGAGGGCATAATATCCGCAGGCCTTTGCGGATTTGATATAAACTGCGGTATAAACCTTATCAGGACCAACCTCACTGCCCAAGAGGTAAGAGCCAAGCAGAAAGAGCTTGTTCAAGCTTTATTTAATGCCATACCCGTGGGTGTGGGTTCCAAGGGAAAATTAAAGCTCTCTCCAGACCAGTTAGACGATGTTCTGGTCAAGGGCATGGACTGGGCCATAGAACAGGGTTATGCTACAAAAGAGGATAAAGAGGCTACAGAAGAAAGAGGAAGAATGAAAGGAGCAGATCCTAGCAAGGTCTCGGACCTTGCCAAGAAAAGAGGACGTCCCCAGCTGGGAACACTTGGAGCAGGAAATCATTTCCTGGAGGTGCAGAGAATAACAGATATCCTAGACAAGGAAACAGCAGAAAAATGGGGCATCACAAAACCAGACCAGGTTACAATCATGATTCACTGCGGCTCAAGGGGTCTGGGCCATCAGGTAGCCACTGATTATCTCAAGATCCAGGAACAGGCCGTTAAGAAGTACAATATATGGCTACCAGACAGGCAACTGGCCTGTGCACCTGTTAACTCCCAGGAAGGCCAGGATTTTTTTGCAGCCATGAAGGCGGCTGTCAACTATTCTTTCACAAACAGAGCCGTGATGACCAAGTGGATCAGAGAGACCTTTGAAAAGGTCTTCGGAAAGACATGGCAGGATATGAACATGCACACCATATATGCCATAGCCCACAACATCGTCAAGCTGGAGGAATTCAACCTCAACGGGGAAAAAAGAAAGCTCTATGTCCACAGAAAGGGCGCAACCAGGTCCTACCCAGAGAAACCAGTCATAATCGCAGGAACCATGGGAACAAGTTCCTATCTCTTAAAGGGAACAGAAACAGCCTTGCAGAAAACATTTGGCTCCTCTGCCCATGGGGCTGGAAGGGCCATGAGCAGGCATGCAGCTATCAAAAGGTTCTGGGGCGGAAAGATCAAGGAAGAACTGTCCCAGAAGGGAATAGAATCCCAGAGCCCCCACCCAAAGAGCCTTGCAGAAGAAGCACCACTGGCCTACAAGGACGTGGAGGCCGTGGTTGACTCTGTCCATGGTGCTGGTATTTCTCAAAAAGTGGCAAGGTTCGAGCCTGTTGGTGTTCTGAAGGGTTAGATATTTCCGTGAACGCTTTTGAATTATAGACAAACTTTTGAACTAACAGAAAGGGTTCTGAAGGGTTAAGCTTAAAAGATTTAGCACCATCCTGTTTTTGTGCCAATAAAGGCATTTGGATCAGACTGGAACGCAGAGCAAAGAAACTAATTAAATATATAAACCAGAGAACGCCATTAAGTTTCCACCCCCAAGGAGGATATTGCAGTTGGTTCGAACCAAAAAAAGACTGGAACAACTATATGCAGAAGGTATGGAAGACAATACAGGAGACTGAATTTACAAGGGGTATGTACTCTATATAGATACTTGGATGGAATAAGAGTCACACTCCAACAATTCGGATATTCAGCACTGGATGGGTCAGTAAGGGCAAACCCAACAATCCTAGAAAACAATACTGTGGACGGCATAAAGCTCGACATTCAGGGCGATAAGGGTGAAAACTTTGATGCACTGTTCCGGGATCCGCATATCTTCCAGCGCAGGGCAACGCCAGAGTACAGAAGAGAATTCGAAAATTTCTGGTAAAAGCTTAAATAGACCTTTTCTATATTATTTTTATGCTCGGTTATCTGAAGATAATAAGACCATTGAATTGTGTTATGACAGCAATTGCTGTTCTTATAGGGGGTCTTATAGTTTCAGAATATTCTGTCTTTACCGCAGAAAAGATTTACCTGGCCATAGCAGCTGCCTTTCTTATAACAGGAGCAGGCAATGCTATTAATGATTATGTGGATGTGGAATCAGACAGGATTAACAGACCAAAAAGACCAATACCCTCAGGCCATGTTGGTAGAAGATCTGCTTTGGTCTTTTCCATCACACTTTTCCTTGTCGGTATCATACTGGCAGGATTCATAAACTATCTTGCTTTTGGCATAGCTATTTTAAACTCCATTATCCTGATAGTGTATTCCTTTAGTCTGCAGAACAAGCTCCTTTTGGGTAATATAGCCATATCCTATTTGGTGGGTTCAGGCTTCCTTTTTGGAGGCGTCTCACTAGGCAACCCTACGCTGCCTCTCCTGCTAATGTTGCTTGCATTTTTTGCAAACCTTGCAAGAGAGATAATTAAGGATCTTGAGGACATAGAGGGTGACAGGAAGAGCTTCCTTAAGAGGATAGCCGCAGGGATCAAGAAAACAATAGCAGACAGGTTTGGTTTCACAGGAAGCGGTCCGCAATTAAAATACGGGAAGAGGAGCTTTAAATTCATAGCCGGTTGCTCTTTGCTTATTGCTGTTGTAATCTCACCAATACCATACACATCAAGAATCCTCGGATTAAGCTACCTGCTAGTGCTCATACCAACAGATATTATCTTATTTCTTTCTGCTGTTTTTCTAACCAGGGTTGACAGCAAAAAGGGATTTCACAGAACCAGCAAGCTGATAAAACTAGGCATGCTCTTGGGCCTTATAGCTTTTATTGCGGGGTCTTTGGTCTCAAACGGTTAATTGATTAGCTCCTTACCACCAGTCACACACAATTGGTTAATAAGACTGGTGGGATGCGGAGCTCCTGGTTAATTGTTTGAGAGCATTCCGCATAGT
>CAYNRQ010000076.1:0-4492 GCA_964399875.1 uncultured archaeon | reverse complement strand
CTAGAACGGATCTGACGGTGAGGGACGAAAGCTAGGGGAGCGAAGGGGATTAGATACCCCCGTAGTCCTGGCTGTAAAAGATTGACGGTTTGAACAAATAGAAATAAGCCGTCCATCTGCAGATACGATGCCCGCTAGGCATTGGAGATCTTAAGGGGGTCTCCAGAGCCGTAGGAAAACTGTTAAGCGGGCCGCCTGGGGAGTACGTTCGCAAGGATGAAACTTAAGGGAAAGAAGAGAAGTAATTTAATGCAAAAATAAAGAATTAACAATGAATAAAGATATCATTTATCTCGTAGCATCCTTGCGAGATGTAAGTATAAATAACCGGAATGGGAAAACTACGAGATAAAAATCGGTCAAAAAGAAGTGAAATGGCTCTCAGATGTTTTAAAATCTATTAAGGTTAACAAACAAAAAACCAGTTAAAGAAATTCAAAAATATCTGGAATAAAAACAAAGGGCGGAACACTCCAGCATTTATAAAAAATCTTCCTTTAGAGAAAAGAATCCCTTATATAAGGGGATTCTGGGATGCTGAGGGTGGTTTACCCAGAAATCCAGAAAACTGCACAAAAGTTGAGCAGAGCTATATATCCTTTCACCAAAAAAGATAAGGAGCCAATTAAGTTCTTAAGAGAAACACTAAGAACTTGGTTACAAACCAACAAGAATAACTTTTTGTAAAGGTGCACACGAATTCAGGATAACAAGAAAGAAGCACATAATAAAATTCTGTAATGTTATTGGAAGTTGGCATCCAGAAAAGAAAAAAAGAATGAAAAATTAGTTAAACAAATATTATGATATGACTTCTCTTCCCCGAATTGGCGGGGGAGCACACAAGGGGTGGAGGCTGCGGTTTAATTCGACTCAACGCGAGGAAAGTTGGCTGCTATAATATAGCAGTCTGCCTTTAACCTTACTAGCGGCGACAGCAGAATGAAGGTCAGGCTGATGGTCTTACCAAACAAGCTGAGAGGTGGTGCATGGCCGTCGTCATCTTGAAAGGAATTTTCAAGTCCTTTCAGGACGATAGAGTTCGTGCCGTGAGGTGTCGACTTAAGTGTCGTAACGAACAAGACCCGCGCCCTATGTTACCCCGGGCTTCTTTTGAGGTCCAGTACTCATAGGGGACCGCTGTTGATAAAACAGAGGAAGGAGCGGTCGACGGCAGGTCAGTATGCTCTTAATCCGCTAGGTAACACGCGGCCTACAATGGTTGGAATAAAAGATAGACGGTTTAAAAACCGCCTTTCTGTTGAATGGGATGTGACTCCGAAAGGAAGAACTAATCCTCAAATCCAACCTCAGTTCAGATTGAGGGCTGCAACCCGCCCTCATGAAGCCGAAATCCCTAGTAGTCGCTGGTCATCAAAGACACGACGGCATAATCCAACTTCAAAAAGCCGTCCGTCCTATGGATTCTAGCGGCGAATACGTTCCTGCTCCTTGCACACACTGCCCGTCAAGCCAACCGAGTGGATCTTTGGCGAGCTCTCACTTTTTGGTGAGATCAAGTCACAGTTCTGCAAGGTGGGCTAAGTCGTAAGATTGTGAGACGGGCAAGATGACCGCGCAGGCGGAATGATATATATCTGTTGTGCTACAGGTACAGTTGCAGATAGGCGTCTCACTATCCGACAAACAAGGTAGCCGTAAAGTTGAGAGATGTACTAAAAGGTAAAAGACTTGAGATGATAAAAAATCTTCTCTCAGCTCGGTAAGGGGAACCTGCGGCTGGATCACCTCCTTATTGTTTTTCATATAACAGGTCATAAATGCACTTTCCTTTTATTGGGCTGGTAGATCAGTGGATGATGGTTTGTGATAACAACCATCCGTTTCAGATCGCTGCCCTTGCACGGTTGACCACTAATATTTACTTTATCAGTGGTTTCCTTGGTCAGGCAGAGGCCGTGGGTTCAAAAGAACCCTTTCTTAGAAAAAGGGTTGTGGACATCCCACCCAGTCCATAAGACACAACATTTATATAAATATCAAAAACAAAAAATCATAGGAACTATCAAAACTGTTCAGAGTCTTTCATGCATTGTGGCAGAATGTGTGATTGGCAGTTGAGATGGTGGAGCATTTGCGAAAATGTTGACTATCTTTCTGAGCAGTTTTTAGACCAAGAGACTCAGGAGTCTCTATCATGATAACCGTTTAAGAAGTGATGAATCTCTTCATGATGACATGAGGGGTGGATTTGAAAAGAAGCTGTGGATGATTATATTATACTGTCCCAGTACGAAGGCCCAAGGCCTTATGAATACATGAACACCTGATGACAACACAAAGCCTATGGGTTTTGTGATAGCTTCTTTGTATGATAACACAGGTGAGTTATCCTGACAAAAGATTGACTGCTTGCAGGGACTTAAAAAGCAGTCTTTCTGTTCTAAGGACATAGACGTTATATGGTGGATGGCTTGGCTCAGATACTGAAGAAGGATGTGGCAAGCTGCAATAAGCCCAGGGTAGTCGCAAGCATACTTCGAACCTGGGGTTTCCGAATGGGACTTCCTACCATTTGGTGTTTCCGTCAGGAAACAGAAACGCGGAGAATTGAAACATCTTAGTACCCGCAGGAAAAGAAAGCAATTGCGATTCCCTTAGTAAGAGCGACCGAAAAGGGAACAGAACAAACCGAACGCGCTAATGAGAGTTGGTGCGGATGTGGGGTTTGGACTTGGGTTCATCCTAACTTTCCAATCCGAGGTCTGCTGAAAAGCAGCGCTGTAAAGGGTGACAGCCCCGTAGGAGAAAGAAAGAAGGTTGATACCAGGTATCCAGAGTACTGCTGGTTGAATATCCAGTAGGAATATGGGAGACAATAACTCCTAATTCTAAATATAATCTGAGTCCGATAGCGCACTAGTTAGTCTGACGGCTAATATTTATTTTCAAGTCGTCTTTCTAGGTGAATACCGTGAGGGAAAGCTGAAAAGAATCCTTAACAGGAAATGAAAAGATCCTGAAACCATATAACTATAGGTAGATATGGCTCACTTATCCCTTTTAAGGAAGACTCGCGAGGGTATTGTACGAAAAAGGGATTTTGGGTTATATCGTCCGTTTCGAATTTTCGGCAGAATTTTTTCTTCCGAGACGAAAAACACGCGACAAGGAGTTTATTTCTGTGGCGAGGCTAAGGAAACGACGCCATAGCGAAAGCAAAACCCGCGCAGCTTGCAAGGCGGGTGGGTGTGAAAGCGCCCAAGTCACAGGGATAATACCCGAAGCCCCTTGATCTAGTCCTGGGCAGGGTGAAGTCCAGGGAAACCTGGATGGAGGCCCGTTAGAGGTGCTGAGATTCAAATCGCTCACGTGACCTGGGACTAGGGGTGAAATTCAGGAAAAGGATTATAAAAGTTTGGCGAAAACAGCAAATATGGCAAAATCTATAAGAAACGATTTTGAATGGATTAAAGGCATACAGATCTGGGTTTATGTGGACAAGAAACAAAAACCGCAACATCTGAAAAACCCATGGCATATCCGAGGTCTTGAAGAGCACGATTATGGAGATTTGCCCGAATTTGACGAATCCTTACTTGTAAAAGGATAAGATACTGTTGTTTTACGAGGTGTTGGTGTTTTCAATAAACCGCAGACTCAAGTTATGACAGTATGTAAACTTGGATATCTAGAATATGTAAGAGAATCTTTTTCTTGAACACTAAAAGCCAATCGAAAGGGGCGATAGCTGGTTCCTCTCGAAATGAGCCGCAGCTCAGCCTCACTGGAGACTGGTAAGGAGGTAGAGCTACTGATTGAGTAACCAAGGGGAGAAACAGACTGATAGCACAGATAAATAGAAATAAGCTGTCTGTCTACTCATTCCCCAGTTGCTCTGTCAAACTCCGAATTCCTTACCGTCGTAGAAAGCTGGACCGCTTGGAACAACCGAAATAAGCGGTCAGGCCTATTTAGTGGGAGTGCGGAAACGGGGTAAGCTCGTTTTCCGAAAGGGAAAAAACCCAGATCAAGGTTAAGGTCCCAAAATGCCTGTTAAGTGAGGAAAAGAGTCTCCAACCACAGACAGTGGGAATGTTGGCTTAGAGGCAGCCACCATTTAAAGAGTGGGTAATACCTCACCCACCAAGGTTGGGGGCCTTGAAAATGGACGGGACTAAACAGGCCACCGAGACCTTGAATTCCGAAAGGAATATTGTAGAGAGGTGTTTTGTGAGGGCAGAAGTCTAAACGTAAGTTTAGGTAGACCTCATAAAAACAAGAATCTTGTCGATAGTAACAGCTAAGCTGGGTTAAAATCCCAGCCACCTAAATCAATTGACGGCAGGTATTGATTGAGCAAAGCCGTCTTTTGAAGGTATAGGGCCAGGGTTCCTCAGCAACGTTCGTCAGCTGAGGGTTAATGGCTCTAGGAAACTTTACAGATCTGGTAGCCTAATATATAACTGATGAGATATGGAAATATTGAAGTTATTACCACCAGATACAAGAGTTGAACTTAAAAAACCAA
>CAYNRQ010000075.1:0-4543 GCA_964399875.1 uncultured archaeon | reverse complement strand
ATTCCACCGGTCTCTGACCGGTGGTTCCAAACAAGGCAATCGCTAACAGTCACCACTCACTATGCGGAATTGCTCTCAAACAATTAACCAGGAGCTCCGCATCCCACCAGTCTTATTAACCAATTGTGTGTGACTGGTGGTAAGGAGCTAATCAATTAACCGTTTGAGATGTTTTTGGTATTGCTTGCTTATTTTCCTTCCAAAATCTTCACCATATCATAAATGTTCCCAATACACAGCACAGGCACGGAAGGTTGGCTGGGAAAAACAGAATCAATTTAGATTTTTAAATCACACATTCCTATTTCTAAACATGGACACCTTAAGACAAAGTCTCCTTAGGCAGGAGCTAAGAAATGAGATAGAGAAGGCCAAATCCCTGGAAAGGGATGGGAACATGGAAGATGCCAGTAAACACTATATAAAAGCAGGTGTTATCTACAGAAGGATAGCATTTGACTCTCCCAGGGAAAAGGCCGAACGTATGTTTGATGTTGCAAATCAGTATGAAAAACTGGGCAACACCATGAAAGCGGGCAGGAAGATAGAAGAGGTAAAGGATATAACCCCGGGCCTTTATGATGATGTTATAAATACCCTGATAATAACCCACAAACCTGACACAGAATGGGAACACATCGGTGGGCTTAAAGACGCCAAATCCACTATAAAAGAAGCCATAATACTTCCTTTTATACATGAAAAGCCGCCCTATGTGAAGGCCACAAGGACAATACTTTTGTATGGCCCTCCAGGGACAGGAAAAACCCTGCTTGCCCAGGCCAGTTCCAATACCCTCAATGCCACATTTTTCGAGGCCAGGCTTCCAGCACTGCTTTCCAAGTACTATGGTGAATCAGGCAAGCTGATAAACGCCCTTTTTCAAAAAGCCAGAAAGATGTCTCCATCCCTTATATTTATGGATGAATTAGACTCTATTGCTATAAGCAGGGAAGGGGATATGAACGAGGCCACAAGAAGGGTTTTGGGCCAATTACTGCAGGAGATAGAGGGTTTTAACACAAAAAAAGAGGAAAAGGTGCTTATAATGGGGGCCACTAACAAGCCATGGGACCTGGATGATGCTGTTATCTCCAGATTCCAGAAAAAGATATATGTCCCTTTACCTGACAAGATTGCCAGAAAATCCATATTCAATATCCATCTGGAAGGGGCAAAACTTGACGTTGCTGTTGAGGATCTTGCCAATAAAACAGAGGGTTTCTCAGGCCGGGATATCTACAATCTATGCCAGGAGGCCATAAACCGCATGGTTATGAGCATGAACCCGAACCTGGACAGTCTGACATCAGTTCAGATAGAAAAATACACCCTGAAATCCAGAGCCTTAACCATGGCAGACTTTGAAGAGGCCTTCAAAAAAATAAAACCATCTGTCCCTGTTTCTGATATAAAGAAGTACGAAGACTGGAAAAGGGATTTTGGCGGATAGAATATTTTTAAATAAAAATTCCACCGGCGGTTTCAGCCAGCGAGGCAAACGGGGAACACCAGTCGCGGCGGAATTGCTCTCAAACGATTAGCCAATTGCATGCGGCCGGCGGCGAGGCATTGCTGCACACACAGATATCTAAGCCTGAGCGCCTTTTAAAGCATCCTTGCACTCACAAACCCTTTCTTTTGGGATCTCCTTTATGGCCTTGGTTAGTATACTTTTGGTATTGTCCGTGTTCTGTGTCATCACTTTTTTAATGGCATCTATAGAAACCGGCTTATCTGCCCAGACGTCATAATCTGTGACAGTGGCTATGGCAGCGAAGCAGAGCTCCTGTTCCCTTGCCAGGATGGCTTCAGGAACCACAGTCATGCCTATTATATCAGCGAACTGCCTGTACATGCAGGACGCTGCTCTGGTAGAGAACTGAGGTCCGTCTATTTTGAGATAAGTGCCTTTCTCCTTAGTAGCTATACCCAAATCTTTTGATGCTCTGATCAGGATGTTTCTGAGCTCCTGGCAGAACGGGTCTGCCATGGAGATATGATAGACCTTAGGCCCCTCATAGAAACTGTGTACTGTCTTGCTCCAGTCAATAAACTGGTCAGGTATAACAACATCCCCTGCCTTGAAATCTTTATTAAGTGATCCAACTGCAGCAGTAGCCAGAACCCTCTTAATACCAAGACCCTTAAGGGCATAGATATTGGCCTTGAAGTTTATTTTATGCGGAGGGATTGTGTGATCTGACCCGTGCCTTGGCAGGATAGCGACCCTTCGACCTTCATAAAGGCCAAGAGTTATTCTGTCCGAAGGTCTGCCATAAGGGGTCTTCACCTCTATGATATTGGGTTCTTCCAAAAGTCCGGAATTGTATACTCCTGTTCCGCCTATAATACCTATTTCTGCCTTGTCCATAATATCATGTATTAGAGGATTATTTAAATAAGAATTCCACCGGTCTCTGACCGGTGGTTCCAAACAAGGCAATCGCTAACAGTCACCAGTCACTATGCAGAATTGCTCTCAAACGATTAGCCAATTGCATGCGGCCGGGGGCGAGGAGTTGGCCAGTTAACCGTTTGAGATTAAAATCCTTGTTCTTGTGCATCACCACGGGATGCAGCACATCATGTGAACCTCTGGTTTCACATCTGTTGAGCAAGGCTCAATATCTTGGGATCTTCTCATTTTATGACATTATTAGTAAACCCTTCCGCCCAGGGGAACATCTTTTTCAGGCCCTATCAGAATAACACCGCTCCTCCCGTCCGGAACACCCAAAACCAATACCTCAGAAAGAAACGGACCTATTTGTTTCCTTGGAAAGTTTACTACAGCAAGAATCAGCTGGCCTTTCAGCTGTTCTTTTGCATAGTTTTTTACAAGCTGGGCCGATGCTTTCTTTATACCTATTTTTTCTCCAAAATCTATCCTTAATTTGTAAGATGGGTTTCTGGCTTCTGGGAAATCCTCTGCTTTTATTATTTTGCCAACCCTGATGTCAAGTTTGAGAAAATCCTCAAATGTAGCCATTTTAGTACCTCTTCTTTTTCATGAAGCATTCTTTGCAGTAAACAGGTCTATCGCCTGAAGGCTTGAACGGAACTTCGCACTCTTTCCCGCATTCAGAACATGTTGCTTTATGCATTTTTGCTGGACCGAAATTTCTTTTACCTTTGTGGAAACCGCTGCCTTTATTGAATCTTTCCATACTTTCCTCCTTACATAACATAGAAAATGATATAAATACATTCTGATCTTATTTAACCCATAAACAGTATTTCCCCGGCACTGTTATTCCGAGGGTCTTGGCTATTTCAGAATCATTCGGATCGTTTATAATAACAATGCTTTTCCAGCTCCTTGAGAAGTTGGCCTGTCTGCAGATAGGACACACCGGTCCTTTAACAAATAATTTGCAGTTCCTGCAGACCTTTTCCTTTACTGTCATTTCTTTTTACCTCCCTTTGCAGGTTTTGTCTCCTTTGTTTTCTTCACTTTTTTCTTCTTGTCTGCCTTTTCTTTGTCTATCCAGGTTAAAACACCCAGTCCAGGCTGCCTTGTTGTTAGGCCTATCTTGTACTGTCTTGACCCAAGGGAAATAGAAATAATTCTTGCCATTAAGATATCGCTCTCCTTTAATACTCTTTTTGATTCCCTTCCACTGAATGTTGAGTTCTTCTGGTTATAGGAAACAAAATCATTCATTATCTGTGAAACATGTATCATTCCATCCAGAGGACCAATCCTCGCGAATACACCAAACTCTGTAACATCTATAACCTGGCCTTTTACGATCTCATGAAGCTCAGGTGAGTAAACAAGCATTCTGAATTCAACAGGATAATATATGGCACCATCACCCGGCAGTATCTTGCCTTCACCTACATTTTCAATAGATACAACAGAGAGAATCACGCCTATGCTTTTATCAATAGTGCCTTCCCATTTATCCTCCAGACTCTCCTGGATGGCCTTTTCAAGGTCCAGACTGAACTTTGTTGGCGGCACTCTTATCTTGTCTTCCACTGTTAGCATTTTATACATGTTATCACCTAATTATTGAATAATAATTAATAGGGAGTGTTTATATAAATATATCACTTTTGGGGGCTTACAGCAGACAATGCCCGTTATATCCAATCGAAGTTGACGCCTTTAAGTTTCTTCAAGAGTTTTACGGCATGTTGTATATCTCTTCCAATACTCATAAAAGATCTCAAACGGTTAACTGGCCACTCCTAACCGCCAACCGCTATACGGAATTGCTCTCAAACCAATGAAATGTGGTGCCTTTTTTCATTTCTTTATTGTTTGGATTCTCTAAATATTTTCATATATGTTAATTAAATCTCTTTGGACTTTATTGATGTCTATGGCTTTGGATTTTCTTCTTTGCATCTAGTTAAAAGATCTGGATATTTCCTTTCTATTTCATTTAATATCCTTTTTGTACTATCTTTGTTTTTACCTACGTTATGCCCTTGAAGAATAGCATCTCAAACGGTTAATTGATTAGCTCCTTACCACCGGTCACACACAATTGGTTAATAAGACTGGTGGGATGCGGAGCTCCTGGTTAAT
>CAYNRQ010000074.1:0-4667 GCA_964399875.1 uncultured archaeon | reverse complement strand
ATTAACCAATTGTGTGTGACTGGTGGTAAGGAGCTAATCAATTAACCGTTTGAGAACAACTTAATGCATATTTTTAAGTTGTTTTACATTAATATATAGTTAAAGGGATATTGATAGCATGTTTGGTTTGCTGGGTCTGTTGATAGGAATATTCCTTGTTTTGATAGGAGGATATATGATATTCTTTTTTCCATTGACAAGTGTGCACCAGGAAGAATACTTCGGAAAAACAGCTATTGTTCTGGGTTTCATATGCCTGATAGTAGGCGGTATTTTAATATTTATACCATAACATAAATGAGCGGGGTGGAGAAAATCCAGCTTTCCACAATCCCCGCAGGCAGAGGCATTTAATATGGTAAGGCCATTGACAGAAGAGGAAAGGGCAGAGATAGAGAAGGATTTGACAAGCAGGGAAAAAAAAGATCTTAAAAGCATGATGGTTATAGATGTATTACAATGGTCAACAGCGGACCTATCAAAGCCATTGGTGGGTGAGGTTGTTTTTGGCTCACCAGGAGAGATGGAGATAATACTGGATTTCACAGGCCTGAGAGGGTCCGGTTCCAACATATATCATTCATTTATTTACAAGGCGCCTAAGTGGAGATATAGTGTCATGAAGGCAGATGAATTTCTTTACATATCACCTGTCTGGGCCGAGTATTACAATTTAACCATTGCACAGAAACAGAAACTGGAGAGCGCAATAAAGGCAGGGCTTGCAAGTGCTGCACAGGCTGTTGCTGATTACGAGCTTGTGCAGCATGACAAAAGGAGATACCAGGAGGTCCTTGATTACTTCAAGACAGCAAATAAAACAGGGGATGACCATGTGCTAAGGAGCATGTTTGTGGACAGGGTGGATGCATACACTGGTGAAGGATATTCCATGGTTTCAATGGCAAGGAGATGGCCGACAATTATCACAGACTTCATAAGGATGAAAACAGAATGGACAGATCCTAAAGTAATACCAGATCCTGAAAAACAGAGAAACAAGATAAGGCAGGAGCTGGATGTTTCCATGGCAGAGGCCACTGTTCTAAGGACAAAGAACCAGTTATACAGGGAATGGAAGGAAATGTTTTTGCCCACAATAAAGGAAAGGTATGCAAGGATAGAAACCCTGGCAAAGGCGAGAAAGAAATCCGTGGATGAATACAGGAAATGGCTGAAGCCGTACATTGCAAAGTTCAGGGTGATGAAAGAGGCAGAAGAAGACAACCCAGCAAAATGGGTAACTGATGCTTATGTAACACCTGGTTTTGGCCAGTCAGAGGCTTTAACAGGAACAAGGCTGTGGGTGTTTAAGGCGTTTCCGCCAATGGAGAAGGGGAAACCAGAATATGTAAAGGGTAAGAGCGGTTTTTTGATAGACCCTTATGATGACTGGTGCAAAAAATGGATCAAGAAGATAGAATACAAATATAATCTCAGGATAACAGATGATGATGTGAGGGAAATAATGAGAGAGGCAATAAAAAAGGATCCGGAAAAGGAGTTCACCCTTATGGATCCCAATGATATTTACTACATGCTGTTTGATATGAAGTTCCTTCTGAGCCTTTTAAGAACTCCGCCGCCAGAGGGAGTGGAAACAGACAACCTTATGATATATCCTATAAAGGTATGGGTCATGTCCCATAATGCAATGCTTCTGCACCTGATAGAACTAAAGGCAAAGGAATGGGCCATAGAGAGGTACATAAATGAGATAATAGGGGCAAGCGAGATAGAGGAAGAATCATTAAGACGAATAGAAGAGGAATTCAAGCCAGAAGAGAAAAAGCGTCTGCAGGGGTGGAGAAATTTCAAAAAAATGGTAAGCAGTGGTTACAGAAACAGCGTAAGACCAAAGCTCATGAGATTTGCAAGATTGTTTGTAAGGCCAGGCCCGTATGAACCCGTATTCTTTGAAAGGGTTAGCAAGATGTACTTCAGGGCCACAGGGCAGGCCTATGGCCAGATAGTGGATTTCTTTAAAGATAAAATGTCAATTGGTAAGTAGCATGGAAGATTTTGAATACCATGTTTTTAGATTGGTCGCTGAAGGTGCCTATGAAAGCGCTGTTAATCTTCTTGAAAAAATACCAGACCATGAAAGAAAAAGGAGATTGTGTTTTGATGCATTGGTTGGCGTGGGTGCCCAGACAGTATCAAATGGAGAATTTGGTCATGTTCTGGTGACTTCCCACAGAAGCAGTGCATTCGATGAGTCTGGCTTTTTGATAGAATCTGTTCCTGAAGGAAACCCCCTAAAAAATATTATATTGAACTTAAACACAGGAATTAGTGCTTTATTCTAATAATAATGCATGGAAGACCAAAAAGGAAGAGATTATGTTTTTGAGGTCATGGCTGGTATATGTATACAAACAGGAATGGATGCGGATGAATTTCAGATGATGTCAGCAGAACACAGAACAGTGTTTGCTGATATGATAGTTCATGTATTGGGCACATGTTTGGATTAATACCTGAAGACAATCCTATAAAAATATCACAGGAAGATTAGCCTGAATAAACTTTTATTTCTGCAAAACCAAATTCTTTAAGAGGTGATATTTATACCTTATAAAGTAGGAGTTACAACAGGTCTGTACACAATTGCAAGGGCAGAGGAACTTGCTACAACTGTCAGGAAGCTTGGTTTTGCACTGACCAGAGGCACATCAGCCATAGAGATTGCTGGTGACGTTCCGCATGAGGTTACCCAGACAGATGGAAAGGAAATAAGGTATATAGCAAAAAAGCAGGGCATTGAGGTGCTCTTGCATGGTTCCTTAACCATACCCATGTGCATGCCTGAAAGAGGCGAGTACAGGGATGCTGAGGATCATTTAAGAAAATCTGTTAGGTCTGCTATTTATTCCGGGGCAAAATACGTTGACTTCCATGCATGTTTAAATATATGGCTGGAGCTTATGACATACGCTGGTAGAAAACTAACAATGGTTTTCTGTGACCACAATGGAAACTTTATATCCGATATTCTTAAGGAGAATGAAAATCTAAGAGAATGGTTCATAAAAGAAAGATGGGACGATTACATAAGGGATATACTGGATCCTGATGAGGCGGAAAAGGCCTCTGCCCAAACAGCAGTGGAGGCAGAGAATTTCAGGAGAGGTTTAATAGAAGAGATTCTTACAAGAGAACTAAAGAAGGAAGGTCTGAGCCAGGATGAGATTGAATATATAGTTGACGCAATGCTCACTGCTGGCATATTTCGCATACCAAGGGATATGCGGAACGACCCAAAGTATATCAACCTTAAACCAAAGGTAGAACGCCTTATGAACAATATAAGGTTCAGAACATCAAAAAGGCATGCGGAAATATCCACAAAAAATCACAAAGAAGCAATAAGGGAAAAGCTAAAGAGAGGCGGGAAATGGAGAAGTGAAGAATTAAGGGGAGTCATAGGTATTATAGATGGTTATCACATAATGGCTCACTATCTGTTCTATACAAAGGACAAGATGTGGATGAAGATGGCTGAGATATACAAGGATGTTCTGGAGAAATACAAGATAAACTATTCTGACCCTGGCTGGCTCTACTGGGCCTGGCACGAGGCAGAGAAAAACAATGACAGGGTATTTAAGGAATTCTTCTATGCTGTTGTCGCTGCAAAGTTCCTGCAGGGGCACATGCAGAATCTGGACAGGTGGATAAATGAAGTTTTCATAAAAAAGGAGCTTGCCAAGATAAAGGACCCCAAGGAAAGAAAAGAACTGGAAGAGATAGCAAAGAACCTTAAGTTTGCAATTGAAATTCCTGATGCAAGGGACCCCATGCATGCTGGTCTGTTCCTGCTATGGCACCCAAAACAGATCTATGCTGCTGTAAAGGTCATAAGGGAAAGCATGGGCAATGACAGGGTCTGGCTGCTTGAGGACTGGGAGCATCTGGCGACACAGGGCGTTGACCCTGTAAAGGAGTTTGAAAGACTGGTCAAGATAGCTCCGGATATGGGAGAGCTAACATTATCTGTTCATGCAAATGCACCAAACCCAATGCATGCACATGAACCTCTGGAGCTTGGAGATGTCAGAATATACAAGCTTCTTTACTTCATGAGACAAACAGGTTTTGGCAAGAAAAAAAAGGCTTATGTGATATATGAGAGGGGAGGGGCCAAGGATCCATACCAAAAGGCGGTTGATGTTTTAAAGCTTGCTGTCCAATTCCTGGAAAAGGACATACATCCAGACAATCTGCCTATAGAGTATTTTGGAATGAAGGGACCTACAGCAGGTGATATCATGAGACAAACACAAATAATAAGAGATCATGCATGGGAGCCATTAAAAGACCTATTGGAAATGCCGGAAGAGGAATGGACCATGCTAAGCCAGGCTGCAATAAAGAAGGGCAGAAAGCCCGAGGTCTGGAAAAAAGGAGAGTTTCGTTAGCATACTGTGACGGACTTATCCAGATTTATCTCTCGGACATGAAATGAAATTTGCATGAATTTAAATCAGAATTCCACCGGTTTCTGACCGGTGGTTCCAAACAAGGTAATCGCTAACAGTCACTATGCGGAATTACTCTCAAACAATTAACCAGGAGCTCCGCATCCCGCCAGTCTTATTAACCAGTTGTGTGTGACTGGTGGTAAGGAGCTAATCAATTAACCGTTTGAGATCTATCCTTTCCCA
>CAYNRQ010000073.1:0-4982 GCA_964399875.1 uncultured archaeon | reverse complement strand
TTCATCCGCGGCCTAAAGGCCGCTGGGGTTCCCGCCCTGTGCGACTAGTTTCTAATCAAAAATTCTATGCCTGTGTAAAATAAAAAGTTTATAAATGTTTATGTCATACAATAGCTTGTGATATAATGACTTACGAGATGGCCGTTAGTGATAATTGGCGAGGTCTGCTCGCCGATGGTGTACTGGACTTGGACAAAATAGCCAAGGCATATCATAACCACTACGGATATCCCATGGCGGATTTACACATGGGTATTGCGGATATGATTGTTCTCAAACGAAAAAAAAGCTGGGCCAAAAGCACGCCCAAACCACGGACCCGCGCTCAACGCAATATACATGTTTGCCGTACACCCGATCATGTACGCAAACAACCAATTTGCGAGAATTATGTCCTGTCTGTGAACAGAGACACGTATCCGTGTTCATGCAAGGCTATCTGTGCAGAGGCTTACCCGATTATAGCAGAACTGGTGAATGCGGAACAAAACAGGTTTATAATATTGACATTATCAAATTGCTTTGACTTGGAAAAATGCACAAAAGAAGTGCTGGAGCATTTTGGCTTCGAGCCTAATCCCGAAAGGGCCTACCACGATTACACAAGGTTTTCTTCAGCTGCACGAAAACTCATAGAGAGTTCGCTCGAGTATTTTGATGCCCCATGCGTCAAGCTGCTTGAAGATCTCAAACATGGTGGGTTCTCAGGTTATAACGAGTGTTTTTGAGAGTTTTCCTCTTCGCTGCCTGGCTCTTTTTAGTAATCAATCAGGCAAAAAGTCAGTTTGATTCTCCGGTCATCTTTAGCAGACGGCGCCAGCTTTCTAGCCTCTCCCCACTCGACTTGTATGAAGGGTCTCAGCACGCCGAAAGTAAGTGAGTGAAGCCTATTAAGAACTTGAGGGTATACAGGTATTCTTTCCGTTAGATATCTAGAAGGTATACGCTTGTTGAAATTACGCAGATATATACACATAAAATACTATGCAAATCCCAGCTAAAGCAGGGGGTTGTATCAACGTCACCAACACTTCTGAAAGTGCCGTTCCTTCCCCAGAATCCCCGCGGACATCTTTTCCGGAAGTTCGGGGTGATTCTCATCATTGCAAACGTTGATTCGCCATAATTATGGCTACAACTGTCCATATTTCCACGCTCCTTGTGGATGGCTGGGTTAGTTGCGCAGCTGTTCACTGCGCAACGCCATCCTTTTATTGCTGGTTCAAAGAAGCAAAGCCTGTTTAGTTGTCGCAATTCATCCGCGGCCTAAAGCCCGCGGGGTTCTCGCCCTGTGCGACTATTTTACTAAAAGATAGAATAAATCCGGGGCTTGAGGGCATAGAGAAGGCAAAATATAAATGTGGCCCAGAGAGTTGTTAGTTTTGTGGGGGGGGGGGGGGTTGAAGGGGTGAAGAAAACATATTTGAAATTAATAAACCTCTATGTAAACATAAGGGCAATCTGCATATATAGTTTCTCCTTCAATAGTTTGTGTTACCCTTGGAGTTATTGTTGCGTTTTCATAGAAATTTTCACATGTAAATGTGCAGGTTTCCCAGCCGCCTATAATCCCTGAACAAGAGACTCCTCCTGATTTTAATGTTGAACCAGAGCAAGTTGAAGCAAGATATGTAAAACCATATGGATTCCTCTGGTCAGGTAAAATTCTGACAGAAATAACAACAGAGCCGCCAGATTCGACACTGTTTTGGTTAGCAGATGTGTTTTCGCATCTTAATACACCAGTTTCATCTATTATATTTATTCTTGCTGAAAGAGGTAAGACCATAAATCCATCGCTTCTTTCTAATGAAATATCATATTTTCCTAGAGTAGTGTATGTATGTGGTTCTTCAAATTCACCGCTAACCTGTTTTGTTTCCCCATCATCCCATTTTAATGTACAATATTCCGTGGGACATAATCCGTTAACAGTAATGGTCGCAGGAATCATTCCTGAGCTTTTATCCACATTCCAATAACCCTGAATCTGTTTATACTGTTCATAAGTCAGGCAAGTATTATTGGCACAACCGTAAGTACAGTAGTTCCAACTTATCCATTTAGTAGTGCAGTTTGCGTATTGAATTTTCCGTTGCAGGTATTTGCCAGAGCATCTATATTCATTTAAGGATATGGGTATAGCGTTTGAATGGCAATTACAGTCCTGACTCTCCGCTGGCTTGTTAATTTCGGTTCCGCAGTTGTTGATATCAGTGCAGGTTCTGGTCTGGGTTCTGTTGATGCATTCGGACCATTCTGAGCAGGACCAGGATTCGGTGCAGGTAGTGGTAGCAGGGCAACAGCAATAAAAACTGTCAAAATCCTTTTCATTTACAGTTCCTCCTGAGCATGTATCAAAAAGATACCCGCCACCCTGTGTCTCTCCATAAGTAGTCAGCGTTTTCCTGCAAAATTTCTGATCAGGTTCTATTATTTCGTATGGATAATCATCTGCATTAACCAGACATTCTGCTTTTGCATCACAAAAATCTAAACAGTTTGGGTTGGTAGTATCCGGGGTAAATTTTTGCCAGGTATATTCTGCTATCTTACATTCTTGGCTTGTAACGGGTTTGTTCAGGGCTGTTCCGCAGTTGTTGATATCAGTGCAGGTTCTGGTCTGGGTGCCTTCTGTACACTCTGACCAGTCAGCACATTGCCAATTTTCGGTGCATTCTCCGGTTGGTATTCTGGTGCATCCTGATATCAGTACTATTGAAAGCAAAAAAAGTGTTAGGAGGTAGATAGATTTCATGTTATACTATTTGTCAGGGTGATATATATCGGGTTTGGGAAGGGCTCTTTCTGCTGGAAACGCCTGGAAATGGGTTATATTTATAAATAAGCCCTTCAAAAGCTCTATACCTTAATATGGCTCAGGCGTGGGTTGGAATGAAAAACAATAAGAGGTAATCAACAGTCGCCGGGACAGCTTTGAACCTGGCAGTAGCCTATTGGAGGAGTATTTGCCTGGTCTGAATTGCAGAGAACTGCCCAGCTTGGGAAGTCTGTCTGGTCTTCCTTATATTCGCATTCATTGTTTCCGCACACCGGGAGAGGCTCGCATTGGTTAGTACAGCAAAGTATTCCGTTCTCTTTGTAGAAATTTAAAGAATCCCCGAGCACCATAATATCAGTGCATATTTCATCGCTATTGCAGGAATTCATATCCCACAGCTCATTGCATGTTTTTGGAGTGCATTCAACCGGACAGCACCAGTCAGAATCCGTTGCATTCAGGTATTCCTGACTGCATTTATAATAGCTTGAACATATATATCCGTTCTGCTCCTGGCATGTCTGGGTCGCTTTACAGGTTCCAAAACAGCATATATAATCAGGCCAATCAGTGTCACCTGCGACATATCCGCCTCCAGAACACTTGTCTGTAACGCAGTTTATATATCCTGCTTCCTCGCAACCTAAATCAATACATTCAGCATTCTCGCACCTCTGAACGCCACTACAAGCCTCTACCTGCTCTTCAAAATTGCCGCAGCTATCAAACCATGCAACGATATTATAATCAAGATAGCATTTCTTTTCATAATGGCTTGTACATTCAGATGAGCAAGATTGTGAGGTTGCAGGTTTGTTTAGTATTGTACCGCAGGAATTGGCATCTGTGCAGATTCTGGTTTGGGTACCATTGACGCAGTCGGACCAGTCAGTGCATTCCCAGTTCTCGGTGCATTCTATAGTGCATGATTGTGATTCAGCTGGTTTGTTTTCAATGGTTCCGCAGTTGTTTGTGTCTGTACATGTCCTGGTTTGGGTACCATTGACGCAGTCGGACCAGTCAGTGCATTCCCAGTTCTCGGTGCAGTTTTGCGCTGGAGGAATATATGTGCAGGACTGGGTTTCAGCTGGTTTGTCCAGTGTTGTTCCACAATCATTGGTATCAGTGCAGGTTCTGGTCTGGGTTCTGTTGATGCATTCGGACCATTCTGAGCAGGACCAGGATTCGGTGCATGGTGTTGCCTTGGTCCATTTATCCTCTTCCAGTTTCCATGTTCCGTCCTCCCTGACCATTTTGATTGTCCCTCTTAATGTTCCGTTCTTTGAGTCAATTATCAGGGTTGCAGTGTTTCCGGTTATCTCTTCCTCGATGTTCCCGATTTCTGAAGAAGTTGGAGCTACACCCTTCATAAGGTTAAATATGGCTTCCTTGAGTTCCTGGGGAGCAGCATTGTATTCTTCCATGCTTGCTTCTATTTCTTCTATCTTTGCTTCAGTTCCATATTTCATTACAACAGCCAAATAATCATCAAGATTTTCGGATTTGTCCATTTCATTTTTGTATTCCATATATACATCTTTTGGTCCTCCACAGGATTTTGATGTTTCCGGTTTATTTATCTCGGTTCCGCAGTTGTTGATATCAGTGCAGGTTCTGGTCTGGGTTCTGTTGATGCATTCAGACCAGTCTGAGCAGGACCAGGATTCGGTGCAGGTTTCGTTTGGTGTCTGGTTTAATTTTTTTAGGAGGTCTTCCTTGGTGCATCCCGATATCAGGACTATTGAAAGAACCAAAATTATTAACAGATAATAAGTCTTCATATTATATTATTTACCATTATTGTTATATAAAGGTAAGGTCGTGGACTTTGCCAATTTAATTCCGTAAAGCAATAAATATAAGTATAGCTACGAAAATTTGTCCTTATGCTCTCACCTCCAAACATATTTATCACTTTGGTGTTCTGCGCACAAGAAGTTAGACCACTGCCTTAAGGGAGTGGAATTCTTTATCTCAAACGGTTAATTGATTAGCTCCTTACCACCAGTCACATACAATTGGTTAATAAGACTGGCGGGATGCGGAGCTCCTGGTTAATTGTTTGAGAGTAATTCCGCATAGTGACTGGTGACTGTTAGCGATTCCCTTGTTTGGAACCACCGGTCAGAGACCAGTGGAATTCTGATTTAAACCTCTGTCTTTCTGAAAAGATAGGCGCCAAGGGTTATCATTGCCACAG
>CAYNRQ010000072.1:0-5199 GCA_964399875.1 uncultured archaeon | reverse complement strand
GGAATTGTTTGCATAGTGGAGGTGAATCCCGTATCCCCCGCTGGAGCTTGACATGGTGATGTTGCAGTTCTTTATGGTGGTGTTGAGCTGGTCGGAGTATATGCCTGTTCCTGTCAGACTTGAATTGGCTATCCAGAATCCGTTCCCATTGAAGGTTATGTTTTGTGCTGCGATTATTATGCACGGATCCGAGTCTGCCTGTATGTTCGCCTGCTGTTTATATTCCTTGTTTGGCTGGTCCAGGGCCCTGCATACTGTGACATTTGTGGTTTCATTCTCAACCTTCACTTCCCTTGTTTCAGTTGAATTGACGTTTCCCGCCATGTCCTGGGCGTAGGCCCTGAATGTGTAATTAGTGTCTGGGAGGCCTGTGAAATTGACTTCCAGATATCTTGAGGTTGTGTTGGCGTAGAGGGCTGCTATCTCGTCTGCGTTCAGGGTTCTGTTGAAGATCATGACGTCGTCTATTGTGCCGCTGAAGTAACCATCATAAGTTCTGCTCCCAAGGTTAGTTAGAGTTTTAATACTTGCTCCTGAGAAAAAACCTGTGTTTGTTTTATCTAAATTTCCATCTATATATATACTTAAATCATCTGTTGAATTTCTTACAACAGCTATGTGATGCCAACTATCATCATTCACAGCCATGTTTGAATCTATAAAAATAGAACCATTATGAACTCTAATTTCTCCAGTTTTAGCAACATAGATTAAAAGAGTAATTCCTGCACCACTATAAAAAGAAAATATTCCCCGATAGTCAGAACCAACAGTATCGGCACTTTTAATCCAAGCAGCTGCAGTAAATTCACTTGTACCTATTGAAGGACCACTAACATCAATATCATCATTAATTCCATCAAACTCAAACCCTTTTCCTAATATTCCTGCGTCTGTCCGGGCTGCATCTCCCATTGCTGTCCCGTTGTTCCTTTCCATATAGTCTGTTGGGTCTCCTGTGCTGTTTATATCATCCATTCTCCACCAGGAGACAAGGGAGTCGTTGAAGTTTATGAATGTGGATATATTGGTTGCAGAGTCTGATGAGGAAACGTTTACGTATATCCAGTCGTTTCCTGTTGTTTTGCCGTCGTCCAGGGTTGGTGGCTTGAACTCTGTGGCCGGATCGGTCTGGTCTACTGTAACTTCCCTCTGCTCAGTGGTGTTTACATTGCCTGCAAGGTCCTGGGCGTAGGCCCTGAATGTGTAATTAGTGTCTGGGAGGCCTGTGAAATTGACTTCCAGATATCTTGAGGTTGTGTTGGCGTAGAGGGCTGCTATCTCGTCTGCGTTCAGGGTTCTGTTGAAGATCATTACGTCGTCTATTGTGCCGTTGAAGTAATCAAAAAATGATGCTGCTCCAATCAAAAGATTGTCACTTGAATGGAGATATGGGGCTGTTGAACCTATTGAAGAATCTGTAGAGACATTTGTTCCATTGATATATAGAGTCATTTGGTTATCTGCATCTACTGTCAAAGCTATGTGATACCATTCATCCTGTGTTAAGGGGCCAATACCAGTTATGGATGCAGTTCCACCGTCAAGATAAACATCTATATCATTAGTGTCATCCAACCCAATGTAAAAGTTCCCATTATATACTCCCCCTCCCCCCCATTGCGAAAGTATAATCTGATATGCAGAGTTTTCTACGTAGACCCACGCAGAAAGTGTAAAATCATAAAGATTCTGCAAACTCGATGGGTTCCCAAGATTAATATAATCCCCGCTGCCATCAAACTCAAACCCTTTTCCTAATATTCCTGCGTCTGTCCGGGCTGCATCTCCCATTGCTGTCCCGTTGTTCCTTTCCATATAGTCTGTTGGGTCTCCTGTGCTGTTTATATCATCCATTCTCCACCAGGAGACAAGGGAGTCGTTGAAGTTTATGAAGGTTGAAACATTGGTGCCGGTTTCATTTGCTGTTACATTGACGAATATTGCAGTATCAGACTGGGCTGAATCATTGTCAGGCGTGGGGGAATTGAACTTTATATCAGGGGACGGGTCAACGATATAATCGAATTCCAAATAAGCTTCTTCGTTGCCGTCGAGATTTTCAATCATGATATCAAACACATCTTGGCTGTGCATCAGGCTGGTTAGATAAATCTTGTAATAACCGGCTGTTGTAATGACGGGAAATTCGGCAATCGCATCGTTCCCGGAGTGTTCGTAAACGACTATTCTTGTTTTCATGGACTGGTTGTTTCTCACATATACTGTGATGTCATTTTCACTGGTCAGGTTTCTGTAGAAGGTAACCCTTGCATATTCAAGATGATAAATAGGTTCGCTCCAAAGACCATCAAGGTGTCTAACCTGCCCGTATATGTCTCCTATCAAGCTCCTGTTTTCATCCAGGTGAAGGGCCTTCGTTATCGGAATTATGGAAATTTCATAGGTCTGGTTGCTGGTATGGGGCACTGTCCATTCTATATAGTCTGCAAGCCCGTTTTCATTGGTGTCGTAAATATTCACATAGACCTCCTGCCTTGTTCCGTTCACAATCCAGTAGAGATGCACCCATTCGGCAGGGGCCTCTGAAGGAAGGTCTGTAAAGGCCAGTATATCCTCATAGTGGATCTCAGATGACACTGTTACCTTCTTCTTGTGCTCGGATATGGATTCCTCAAATGCCATAGGAGGATCTGTGTAGTATTCCACCTCTACTTCCTCAACCTCTTCCTCTATAAGGACCTCTGTCTCATTCATGGTTTTGTTTATTACAATCTCTGGCTCATCTGATCCTATAACCTGGCCTGTGATGGATCCACTTATCCAGCTAGCAATCCCAGAGAAGAAGTCCACAATTCCCTCTGGAATACCTCCTGGCTCTGCTGACACAGCACCTGTGATGGGTTCTGGTGATGTTATGGTTATGTTCTCTGGAGCTATCTCAGGTTTCCTGTCCCTCTCCACCTTCTTGACGCTCACATTAATCACGTTTCTGGGCAGGCTCACTCTCACATTGGAAGTCTTCTTGCTCAGCTTTATCTTCTTTGTCCATTTCACAGGCTGGCCTATCACAGCCTTGTACTGGACAGTCTCTTCTCTAACAAGATCAACCGGTGTGATATTTATCTGAAACTCATTTGATCCTGTTGTGTTCACACCATCACTTGCATAGAAGGTTATATACCTTAACCCGGTCAGATTTGTTTGTGGTACAATAGAGGCCCTTGATGCTGATATTTCGATCCTCACACCATCTGGTTCTGTTGAAGTGTACACCAGAAGGTCGCCATCCGGGTCTGAGAAGTATTCTGATAGGTTCAGGGTATGGTTCTCATTCTCCTCTATGGTTATGTTCTCTACAGGCCTTATCAGAATAGGAGCTTGGTTTAAAACACACTCCAGATCAGAGCCATCACAGTCCTCATCTATACCATTTCCGCATATCTCTGGAGTAGGATCTATAGCTCCTGTGCATTCAGACCATGATCCATTTACACACACCTGGATACCTTCCTGACATGCGCCCACACTGGTTCCGCATCTCTTGCTGTCACCATCCAGACAATCTGTTGGTATCACCACACATCCCTCATCTGTCTGATCATTGCAGTTGTTGTCCAGGCCATCATCACAAACCTCTGCAGCACCAGGGTTTATCTCCGGATTCGAATCATCGCAGTCCTTGTCTTCAGCATAACCGTCACCATCTGAATCCAGAAGCGGCTGGGTGACTGTTATCTCTGTCTGAGTCTCGGATATTGTGGAGTCATTATACACTAGCTTTATGCTCATTGTGTATGTGCCAGTCTCATTTGGCACTGTTATATTGAATTCAGAAAGACTGGCCTCTACTAGACGGGTTATGTTTTCACCTGCAATAACCTCTGAGTATTCTGTTGTTATCTGGATCGTGCTGTTCATAAGGGCTAGAGTTATAGTGTCCTTTGGCAGGCTCTCATTGCCTATCATCACAGACAGTATATCAATCTGATAGTCTGTAATATTCTCCTGATCTATGGTATGGTAGTATGGGCTGTCCCTGCTCACATTACCACTTAAACTATCTGAGTAGGACAGAGTATATTCTGTGGTATTGTAAAGTGTGATGTTTTCTATAACAGTCTGATTCACACTCTCGTTAAGGGTCTCATTGAATATCTCCAAGACCCTTTCCCGTTCAACTGTATAAGGGGTTGAATTAGTTACAACATAAAATATTGTCACATTACACAGGAAGTTCAGAACAGGGTAGGTAATATCCTCACCCTGGAATCCATAACCTTCTCCAGAACCCCCCAAAGGAACACCAGCCTTCTGATAGGTACCTGTGCCAGTAGGCACTTTCGAACCAGACATTGAAATGAATTCGGACATCTTAATATTTTTAGTCACATTTGCAACAGAAACAGAGATTTGTGTATCCTTGGGTATAAAGTCCTGGGGCTCGAACTCCACACCCACAAGGCCTCTGATATTCTCACCAGGGGAATAAGACATCTGAATATCTGTGGTTATGAATCCAGTGGGTCTTGGCTGAATAAATAAGAAGGCTGTAATAAGTATTATAAGTAAGGTAACTGGGATTGCAGACAACCTGTAATCGTGTGTTTTTTCAGGTGATTTTGGAGCTTGAGTCACATGGGCATTTGGAGATTTATTATTTGGATCGAGTTTCTCTCCTTTGGGTGGTGTCCTTCCCACATAGATATTTCTTACCTTGCCATTCTCATCCCTAATACTTTTGTAGTAATAGGGTCCGAATAACTTACCCTTCTTTTTTATGTACTTAGCATATACCACTTAATCCACCCAGCTGTAAAGACATAAAACAATTTGTAAGGTAACCCAAAATGTCCGAAAAGTGGAAAAAATCTCCCTCATATATAATTATATGTAGAGTAACCATTAATTAATTATGCACATCCCGTTAAGTTGCCAAAAATGTAAGGTAACCAAGAAAAAACCCAAAACAGAAAGGAGGAAATATAATCTCAAACGGTTAATTGGTCAACCCATCACCGCCAGCCGCATGCAATTGGTTAATTGTTTGAGAGTAATTCCGCCGCGGCTGGTGTTCGCCGTTTGTCTCGCTGGTTGAAAACACCGGTCAGAGACCAGTGTAATTTTATCTCAAACAGTTAATTGATTAGCTCCTTACCACCAGTCACACACAATTGGTTAATAAGACTGGCGGGATGCGGAGCTCTTGGTTAATTGTTTGAGAGTAATTCCGCATAG
>CAYNRQ010000071.1:3894-5326 GCA_964399875.1 uncultured archaeon | reverse complement strand
GCGATTGCCTTGTTTGGAACCACCGGTCAGAGACCGGTGGAATTCTTATTTAAATGTTTGTTCACCCTACATATTGATATGAATAAGGAGATGTGGAAAATATTGGGTTCAAACCCTATTGGAGAAATATTCTTCAACATAGTTGGCGGGCGCAACACCCTCACCAAAATAAAGAAAAACTCTGCAAAAAATAGGAAGCACCCTACCATAATAGAGCACCTCAGAAAGCTCGAGTCCATAGGTTTCATAGAAGGGGAAAAACAAGGCAGGGAAAGAAAATATAAGGTTGTTTGGGACATTGTTACAGCAGTTTTCTATGATGAATGGCTGTGTATGGAAAGCATAAAACTATACTTGAATTGTTACACTGAAGAATCTATATTGAGGTACGCCAATATCACGTCCTTTTATAATTCCATTCATATGTTTTCTGACAGGGTAAGAATGTTGGAAAGTACAATCAAACCCCTCATAAAAGAGGGTAATGACAGCAAAGAAAAGGACGATTTCAGATTTTTCCTAAGATTCGTGATAAATTCCGCCTCATATTCAAACCTTCTGATTGATATTAAAAAGATGAAAAAATTCATAAGGAGGAAACTTAAATAGGCATTGAAGAGGTGTTGCATTATGAACAAAAAGAAAGCAAAAGTTAAGGTGAAGATAACCGAGCTTGAGTTTGACAAGAAACTTGTCAAAAAATGGAAAAAATATGGATATACTATAGAAAGAGCAATAAATGAATTTTTAGAGCACAATCTTGAGGAAGGGCTGGAGAATATAGAAGCAAGTATAGAAAGAGAGAAGCGTTTTAAGAGAATGGCCTGCAAGAAATGTGGTGGCATAAAGGTTGTTGATTTCGGGACATCCAAAATGGCAGCTGCTTACGGGAAGAGATGCACATGCAAGGTAAAGGGAAAATAATATCTATTTATACACCCGGCCCGATTATTACCGTGAAACCTGAAAAATGATTTAACATAGGGTTTAATTATAAAACATGTTCGGCATCAAAAAGAAGTGCGAATTGTGCAGGGAAGAGGTAGAACAGAAGTCCGAACATCTGCATGGAATGTCTGAGATATGTTTGATGGGTTTTTATTCCCGGCCCCGCAGGCAACCACCGCATCTTTCATGTGTTTGAGGTGTATTAAATCTTGACCATCTGCAGAACAGGTGAAGGCAGAGTTATTTCTCTTGTTTTTCCAACCGCAAAATTTTCTATAAACTCAGAAGCCTTCATTATTTCTACTCCTGCTATCATTCCTTCTTTAGAATAATCCATATTCCACCCATTTATTCTTTTATGCAATAAAGTTCATATTTTTCTCCAGGATAATTTATCAGTTTCTCAGGAGCCCCCAGACCCAGATTTTCAACAATCAACTTTTTATTTATTTTTCTTATTAATTTTTTTTCCGCATGTTTTGAA
>CAYNRQ010000071.1:0-3794 GCA_964399875.1 uncultured archaeon | reverse complement strand
ACGTGCAATATAAGAAAATATAAATTGATTCATTAATTGCCAGAAATATACCCTATTCCTCTTCCATATCTTCTTGTTTTTTCTTTGGGGCTTCTACCATTTTCTTGGATTTCTCCTCAGCTATCTTTACTGCTGTTTCCTCATCCACTTTTTCCAGGTCATCTATGGCTCCCAGGATCTCTTCTGTTTCCTTGTCTGAAGGTATGGTTTCCTTGGCAAATGTGGATTTTAATTTTTCCTTGACATCGTCTATTTTCCCCTCTTCCACAGCCTTCTTAACATCCTTGTCAAAAAGCACCTCTGTCAGATGGTCTATATCAGATTCGAGTATTTTTTCTATGAATTCACTCTTCTCCCTTGTTTCCTGCTGCTCCCTCATGGCCTCCACAAGAAGCAGAACCTGCAGCTGTTTAATATAGGTCTCTGCTTCCTGCTGTTTTGTATTGGATTCCAGCCTGTAGGCCTTTATCTTCTGGGCATTAAGCAGCTTCATGGGTCTTGGCTGACCCTTGCTTGAAATCATAAGTTTCTGAATCTTGGTCTGTATAGCATTTATTTCATCTGATATTCTTTCTATTTTTTTCTCTGTTTTTATCCTCTCTTCCAGGACCTCATCCTTGTCAAGATGGGAAAAAAGGTCTTTTCCGAATGTTGCCTTTAGGAATGCCTTCAGATTCATGCTTACCTCGAGCTTGTTATGGTTATTTTTTGATTAAATGACTTATATATTTATTTTATGCATTAGGATATATAAGTATTCGAATTAATATGATACCATGGAAGAAAACCGAAAAAGGAGTGTTGCGAAGGCACTTAGTTGGAGGATTATTGCAACATTGTTAACAATGCTTCTGGTATTTGTTTTTACAGGAGAAATCCTTATTTCCGTGAGTGTGGGCGCATTTGAATTGGTGTTAAAAATGGTCTTTTACTATGTGCATGAAAGGACATGGAACAGGATTTCCTGGGGGAAACAGAAGAGTAATGTTAAGTCTTTTTATTTCAAGCAAACCAAAAATTTATCATGAAAGGATTTATGCATATAATGGAGATTTTAATAATAGTTCTTGTCATGTTTTTTGTAATCATGCAATTAATGGGTGTGCCGCGATACGCTATTGACTGGTCCCAGATTGAACTGATAACGCATGGAAACGATGTGCTTTTCCTTTTGGATAAAAAGGGTGTGAACTGGTTCAATGGAACAGAGATAGACAATGAACTTAAAAAGATCTTTGATGAAACCAATATCATATATGATCTCAAAATAAGGGATGGTATCAAACCAAACATCACGGTCGGCTGTATCTGCAAAGAATACCAAGAATCCATTCTAAAGGGCATGCTGAATCCGTTCACAATAAATGGACAGGAAACAAACTTTGTATATATAGAAAGGATAGACCCCTCAAAACCATCTTTTCCTGTAAGGTTTGATGTTATAGTTATTTTTGATGCAAACATAGCTACTCTTGACTCAGAGGTCTCTAACTACCTAATGCATGACAGGGGTGTTGTGCAGATAAGGGACATAACAAATCCGCTTGAAGTAAGTAAAGGGACCACATATGATAAATATTTCGGGATGATGTGGAATAATTCCCATACAGGAGCTGATAATGTTAATAATATAACCTTTACATACCAGGCAAGGGATCCAACAAACAGATACTATAATCTTTACAAATATTTCTCCCACATACCAAACTCCACAGGGCACAGATACCCGGGTGGGCATTTTTTTGTAAACTTCCTGAAAACAGGTACCGATCCTGAAAAACTAACAGTAAATGATAATGTGATAGGAAGGATTATCCTGGAACAAAAAAACACAGAGACTCCTGCAGCCATAGTTAATGACAGAATAGTTAACGGTGCAGGAAGGACAGCATGGATATCTGCCCCTCCAGGAGATGAATACACAGATGATTACAGTGTCATGGTCAGGGCTTTTGTAGTCTGGGCAGCCGGCGGGACCTATTCCATCATAACAAATCATATACCAACAAATCCTGCTGTGTTTTCCATGTACAAAACTATTAATAATGATATGTTCCAAATAATAGAGATAGTACTAACAATGGGTTACTTGTATGAGGGCTAGATGCTATGGAAGAAGAGATTGCAAGGGTTAGATTACCTAGGAATGATGAAGTGATAGGCGAGATCCAGGAGGTTCTGGGTGCAAGCAGGTTCAGGGTTAATTGCCAGGACGGAAAGGTAAGAATGTGCAGAATACCTGGCAAATTTAGAAAGAGGATTAATATCAGGCTGGGTTACCTTGTTATAGTAAAACCATGGGAAATTGAGCCAGATGAAAGGGGGGATATAATCTGGATATACAATAAGACGCACTCCAACTGGCTGAGAAAAAAGGGCTATGTTAAATGATAAGCCGGGGTTAGCATGGCTTCTGAAATATTAATGATACCCGAGGAAAGAAAGGCTGTTTTAATAGGCAAGAATGGAAAAACAAGAAAGGACATAGAGGAAAAAACAAAGACAAAGATATCTGTTGATGACTGCATAGAGATCAGGGGAGAATCCTTTGATGTCCTGAAGACAAGGGACATAGTCAATGCCATAGGAAGGGGCTTTTCTCCTAAAAAGGCCATGAGACTCCTGAATAAGGATTGCAGATTAGAAATAATAACGCTGGAGGGGGAGACAGAGAACACCATAATAAGGCTAAGAGGAAGGGTTATAGGAAGAAAAGGAGCAGCAAGAAAGAAGATAGAACATATAACTGAAACCTATATATCGATATATGGAAAAACAATATCCATTATAGGTACATGGAATCAGATCGAAAAAGCAAGAGAAATAGTTAAATTGCTTTTGGAAGGAAAAAAACATGTTCAGGCCTTTGCTGCTTTGAATGATTAATCTTAAATTTATGGAATTTCTGGAATGTGCTTGATGTGTTCAGCGGGTTTAGCAGAAGTTGGGAGATTTCCATGATCTATTCTTTTTTTCCAAAAAGAGTGTAGTTGCATCTTCCACAGTACAGTCTGCCTTTATGACTGGCCAGCCATGTACCAGGCCCGCACCTGGGGCATGCTTTTTTCTTTCTCACCAATTCTGAACCCTTGACTTCATAGAATTTGTATGTTGCTGTTTTTTCATGCTTCCTTCCTGTCCTGACCTTTTTACCTTTCTTTTCTACTTTTTTACCCTTTACCTTTGTTTTTGTCTTTTCTTCTGCCATATTATTCTTTCTTAACCTCTTCTTCCTGAGAAGTCTCAGCCCTGTCTTCTGGTTTGACCTCTTCTTTCTTTTTCTCAGTGTCTTCCTCTTTTTTTGCAGCGGCTTCAGCTGGTTTCTCCTGTTCTTGTGGGGATTTCTTCTTTCCCATCCTTCTCTGCATCTTCTCTATCTTATCCTTAGGGACGTCTTCTTTCTTTTTGTAAACAAGGACCTTTGCCTTGGATTTTGACCTTCCCTTTTCTGAAAAAATCTTGTCTATGATAATGAGCTCCTGATCTGCCTTCAGGGTTTTGGCCATCTCTGCCAGGATTTCTTTTCTTGGAGGAGTGGCCTTGCCTGGATGCTCAAAGCTAACCCAAATCTCTTCTCTTTTCATAAGCGGGTTCTTCTTCTGCTCTGAAATCTTCATTGTCATAAAAACCTCTGTATAGTATCTATATAAGGAGTTCGCTCTTCTCCTTTAAATAACTGATATTTTTTATCAGTAACATAAATTTGTCCAATAGGATTTAAAAACCTATTGCTGAAATTGGGCTTTGCGACATAATTCGGCTTACTAACCGAAAACAACGATATACATTTATAA
>CAYNRQ010000070.1:0-5379 GCA_964399875.1 uncultured archaeon | reverse complement strand
ACCAGTCTTATTAACCAATTGTGTGTGACTGGTGGTAAGGAGCTAATCAATTAACTGTTTGAGATTTCATCATATAGTAGTTAGAATGATTATATTTAATTCTTTCTGAAAGGAAACGGGGATATTGTTATCGGAAACAGGAGCAGAAACACATGGCTTTAAAAAATTTATTTTTAATTATTAATTGGTATATATGCAGCGGGATTATACCATAGATGGCAATGCGCTTATAGGCCAGTCAGGCGGGCCCACAGCAGTTATAAATCAGAGCGTTGCCGGGGTGATAATCGAGGCAATGATGCAAAAACCAGTGATTAATATATACGGTTCACTGTATGGAATCAGAGGAGTGATAGACCAGGATCTTATTGATCTAGGCGCGCAGAGTGCTGATACGATAGATATGGTGGCCAAAACAACAGGAGCTGGTTTGGGAAGCATCAGAAAGAGCCTCTGGGATAAGACCACAGGAGACGTGAAAGCAGAAGATGTTGCTGGGGTTTTTGATTGCTTCAAAAGATATAACATAAGGTATTTCTTCTACATTGGTGGAAATGATTCTGCTGAGACCAATCTTATAATATCCAGGAACGCTAAGAAATACGGATGGGATGTAAGATGTTTTCATGTACCAAAGACAGTGGACAATGACCTGCTTGTTACTGACCACTGCCCTGGTTTTGGGAGCGCTGCAAGATTTGTTGCAACTGCTGTGCAGGGGATAGATAATGACAACAAGTCCATGCCCGGGGTACAGATAGAGATAACAATGGGCAGGAATGCTGGATGGATAGCAGCTGCCAGTGTTCTTGGAAGAAAGAAGGACAGTGACGGGCCTCATCTAATCTATGTTCCAGAAGTTGAATTTAATGTGGATACCTTCTTAGGTGATGTTGATGCAGCCATGAGAAAATATGGAAGATGCCTTGTTGTTGCTTCAGAAGGCATTGCTGATCATATCCCTTCTTTGAATCTTGATGAGGGTGATAAACAATTCGGACACAAACAGTTAAGCGGAACAAATGAAATCGGAGAATATCTGGCCAGACTAGTAAAAGATGAACTTAAATTAAAGAGGGTAAGACAGGACACACTTGGCTATCTGCAGAGGTCATTTCCTTTGGCTATTTCCAAGACAGATGCTGATGAGGCGTTCAGGGCAGGAATGTCTGCTGTTAATTGTGCAATGAATCGCATGGATGCAATCATGATAACCTTGGACAGAAGGGGTAGAGGAAGAGAATACCATTGTGAAATGGGTTTTACGGATTTAGAAAACGTAGCAGAACCCGGCAAGAGCAAAGAGATGATAAAACCGTTGCCAGAAAAATACATCGCTGGCAGCAATAATATTCACAGGGACGCTTTTGCTGAGTATGCAGAGCCTCTTGTTGGTGGATTGCCTGAAAGGTGCGAATGGGAAAGAATAAGACCGAGGCCAGAATATGATTAACATATAGCGCACTATTATTTTATCCACTTGCAATCCTTGTTGGTCCATTTGCTTCTTTATCTCTTTCCAGCCTGTAAAGCCTTCCTGTAACACCTTCAGAGATCCTTTCCTCATGAGTTATCAAAAATACTTGCTCTGCGAACATGTTCATCTTCTCCCTGAGAACAGTAGCCAGTTGCTGTATTGCGTTGGAGTCTAAATTATGTGTGGGCTCATCCAGAATCAGCCACTTAAGATTCGGAATAAAAGCCATTGAAAAGGCTATCCTTAAGGCCAGGCATGCCATGGATCTTTCCCCCCCAGACACGAAACCTTCAACAGACACCCACCCACCGGGCTCCTTTAACTGAAGAACATAATCCCCGTCTATGACCAGTCTTATTCCCTCAAAATCTTCATAAGGGTAAAGCTCACCCCAAACATCATTCATTATGAAGTTTACAGTCTTTAGGAACTCTTCCCTTAGCTGGTCCTGGGTTATCTTCAAGGCCTTGGTAAATTCTTCTAACTGCTCCATGATATTTTCATCCTGTTTTATACCCTTCTTGTAATCCTCCAGGGTTTGCTTTCTCCTGTTAAGATCTTCCAGGACCTCTTCCTTATCCCTCACCCTTTCCTCTATACCGGACATCTTTGCCACCAGCTCACTTTCCTTTGCTATCTTTTCCTGAAGTCTTTCCATTAGTTCACTCATCCTTACTTCTGCCAGTTCCTTTTCCACTGTTTCCTTATCCTTTTCCAGGATTTCCTTTTTTCTGACGTAATCCCGCTCTTTCTTTCGGAGTTCCTCCACATCTTTTACATCATCCAGAAATGTTTTTATCTTCTCTTTTTCTATCTCTTTGTTTCTTGCACTGGTTTCCAGACCATCCTTATCCCTGGACAGGATCTCCAGTTCAGATGCCACAGCGTTGGCCTTTTCTCTTAATTCTTTTTCTCTCAGTTTTTTCTTTTCTATTATATCCCTCCTCTTTTCAGGCGTGACATCGCTGTCACAGACAGGGCACTTACCTTTTATCTTTTCCAGTTCATTCAGACTGTCAAGAATTAATTTAATTTCTGCGTTAAAGCCTGCTATCTTTTCCCTTCCCATTTCCAATTCCTTTTTTTTCCTTTCCAGATCTTTCCTTATCTTTTCCATCTCCTTTTCCATCTCCATCATTTCCCTGGAAATACTCTCCATACTCTTTCCTTTCAGTCTGTTCTCTTTTTGCTTAAGATTCTCCTCTGTTTCTTTCAGACCTGTCTCTATTCCCTTAAGCTCTGATTTCAGTTCATTCAATCGCTCTTCTTTTTCTTTAAACACAGCTACCCTTTCAGACAGTTCATTCCTCTCTTTCTTTACCCTGTCTGCTTCTTCCCTTATCTTTTCTTTGTCCTTTACAAGTTCATTCATTTCTCCTTTAGCTTTTTCTATCTTTCCATTCAGATCCTCCTTTTCCAAATTTGATATTGCATCCATCTTTCCTTTCATCTCCTGCTTTATTCTGTTTTTCAGTCTGATTGTATCTTCCCTGACTGCTTCAAACCTGTCCACTTTGAGCATCCTGTCTATGTGATTCATTCTCTGACCCTTGGGAATCCTCAAGAAGTAATCCAGTGAGTTTTGCTCTGAATACACAGCCCTTGAGAACAGATCATAATCCATCTGAAGGGCCCTTTCCACTTCCCTTGTGACACTGGCAGCATTCACATCAAGAAGCCTGCTGTCTTCCCTGATCTCTGCCTGGGTTGTTCCTCTCTTGGCTTCTATCACCCTTTTTACATAATATTTTTTTCCATCCATCTGGAATTCAAGCTCTATCTGGGCCTGACTCTTTTTCTGTGGTTTTTTCATTATAAGATCATCAAGACCCACCTTCCTGCTCTGATGGGTTGGAAATGTCCCGTAAAGGGCAAAGGATATAGCGTCCATGACCGATGTCTTACCAGAGCCCATCTGGCCTATGAATGCGTTTACCCCTGAGGAGAAATCGAATTCAGAATCCAGATGACTTTTCCAATTCTTAAGCCTGAGCATGGTTATCATAAACATCGCCTTGCGAAATTGACAGAGGCACATATCCTGTGGCCGAAGATTATAACTTCCAGACAAAGCCTTTGGACAAGCTGCGCCAAATGCCTTTTAATTATTATAAACAAGATTTATATTTCTAGATTTCTTTCAATAGGCTTGCAATTCCAGTGGAAGGCCGCACATCCGGTACACTCCCACCCCATCAGCTGGACTGTATATTGGTTCATAAAATAAACACAAGACAGCACATGCTTAACTTCTGAAAGACATGCTGATTAGAGTTAAATTTTTTAGTGAGCTCATACAAATTATAAGCATGAGCATAGGGTTTTTTTACAATGAACTGGACTGGATAAATGAAAATATCATAAAGCATCTCAGAGGCCATAGAATACACGTAGAAGCCATTGATATTAATAAGTTTATTCTTGATATCCATAACAAAGACGCTTTCAAGCACAAACTTTATATTAATCGTGTTTATCCCAGCAGCAATATACACTCTTATAATAATTTGCGGTTCATGCTTGAGGTTATAAGACATATAGAAAATCTAGGGATACCAGTCATCAATTGTTTTGATTCGGCATATGCGGATTACAGCAAAACAGAAGCAAATAACATACTAGAAAAATTCAACATACCTACTGCCCAAACCTTGCTTTTTTCCAACCCAGTTATAGCAAAGAGGGCTGCAAAGGTTTTAACATTTCCAAGGATTATCAAGATGGATGCCGGTGGAAGGGCAAGAAATGTTTACAAGGTTAATACACCCAATCAGTATCTAAAGGTTGTCAACAGATTAAACAGAAAACACCACCTTATTCATGTTGAAAAGTTTTACAAGGCATCCAAGGGATTTTCCACGCGCCTGTTTGTTTTGAATTACAAATGCATAAGCGCGTCAAAAAAATTTTTGTTAAGGGGATGGCTAGGTAACCCAGCCAGGGGTTCAACCTCGGATCTTTATCCCGATGTTCCAAAAAAGGTCTGCAGACTAGGAGAAAGGGTTGCAAGGATTACAAAAACCAGGATACTGGGTCTGGATATAGTTGAAACAGAAGAAACCCCGGTTGTTATCGATATCAATTCAACACCGGTATTCCATGAGGGTTTTGTTAAAAAATACGGATACGATCCTTCCAAAATGATTGCAGACTTCATTTCTTCTGAATATGAAAAAAACAATGCTTAAATCTTTTTTATCTTGCCTGGTGTCGGCTCATAACATATACCCTCGGCCAGTATCTGGTTTATTATCGGTTCTGCTGTTTCCTCTGGAATCTTGGCTTTTTCCAGAAGCTCACTATAAGTTATGCCATCCCTGTTCGCTTCTATAATCTTTATGATCTCTTTCCTGAGGACGTTTTGATCATCTTCCTTCCCTTCTGATCTTTCCTCTTCCTTAATTCCTGCCTTTAGTGTTTTCATTTTTTTCAGAATTTCTAGCTTTCTCAAAAGCTCAACATTAGGGTCATCTAGCTTCTTTATTATCTCTGGTATCAGATAGATCTCCTCATTGTATTCCCTTACCTTTCCTATAATATCCACAAGATCCCCAACATCTGATAGTTCCAGAATCTTCAGATCCTTGAAGGCTTTGATCCGGATGGTATCTGTGGAGTCATCAAGAGTCAAAGAACCAAAATTTCCATCCTCAGACACAAATTTCGAAACAACGGTTCCCAGCAACCTCGCCCTGGATACCTTCTCGCCTTTTTTTGTTATTATAAAACTAGGTTCTAATCCCTCTTTTTTAACCCATTCACCGTTTATTAGATCAGAAACCATCACTTTTTTAGCTGTCATCCTCTCCATTGGCATAGAAACACCCTGTGTAATGTTTGATGTTTAAATTTAAATAAGAATTCCACCGGTCTCTGACCGGTGGTTCCAAACAAGGCAATCG
>CAYNRQ010000069.1:1922-5467 GCA_964399875.1 uncultured archaeon | reverse complement strand
CTATTCACGCGTAGATCTGATCTCGTCTTCCACACCCCTTATCTCCACATCAACCTCAATAAGTTTCTGCTTATAACTAGTCATCATTTTCTTGAATGTCTTTTCATCTATCTTTCTCTTATAATATTCCCTCTCTGTTTCATCCATTGATCTCTGTATATTAGTACGCTTCCTTTCCAGCTCGTCCAGTTTTTTCATTAATTCCTGCTTTCTGCTCACTCTCGGCCTTGAAAGATGTCTTGGCTCTTTTGGTCTGACAGGAATATAGAATACCTTTTCTTTTATGGTTACTGGTATTACTCTTCCTTTACTAATGCTTTTCAGAACAGCAATAGCAAAAATAGCAACACCGACTAATGCTATAATCAGAAACAGATCAAACCCTTCTTCTACTGTCTTTAAAACAAAACTATCAGTGCCATAATTTCCAAACTTATCCGATGCCTTAATGCTGAAGTTAAAATCATCCGCACTATTGAACTTATAGTAATAATCTATGCTTTCATAAATGCCTGTCGATGTTTCATACAGATATAATGTTTCATTGTTAACCTCTATACTCACATTCATACCGCCTAAGGGAGAATTATCAGAAGACCTTGAAACCCTTATTTTAAAATCAACCTTATCTCCTATTTTGAAGACATCCTTTTTTGGATAAATAACATCTACTTTTAGATTGCTGGTTGGCTTTATATTTATATACCTGTGGCCACTTCCAGAAAAATTATCCTTTGTGACAGCACATGCAAGGATTCGTCTTCCTGTTTCCACATTCAATGGAATTGTATATGTGCCATAGTACCTTCCATTTTCACCTTCGTCCAGCCTAATGAAATTACTAACATTGTATGGGTCCTGGCATGTTGCACTGGCTCCCAAGATTATGTTATCATCCAAAAAAGACATTAAAGCAATTTCTATTTCATCATCTTTTTCATAACTCTCCCCCTCTCCAGGACTGAAAAAAACCATGTCAAGCTTCTTGCCATGGGATACAACGGTTATATCTTTACTGGCATAACCGCTGTTTCCAAAACTATCTGACACTATTACCTCAATCCTGCATATTCCAGAAGGAATACCAAAAAAAGACGAATTAAAGAGATATTCACCATTTTCATCTGTTTCAATCATCTCACCCACGGGTTTCTCCAGACTCCCACAAACAATTCTCGGTGTCACATTTGCTTTTTTTGCTTTACCTGATTTAGAAACATTACCACTAATCATCACACTCTCGGATTGATTATAGATATCTTTATCAGTATGCATTGCCACATCAAATCTATCATCAATATGAATCGTTCTTTGCGCAGAGCCCTCAGAATCACCCACCCGGGCTTCTATTGTAACAACGTAGTATCCTGAGGTAACATTCTTCCCAACATCCACTATACCCCTGTAGACACCCTCAGAATATTCCAATTCTGCATCAAAGAAATCCGAATAAGCTCTAACATCCGCTCCTTTTGGAGCAGTTGCCATTAGCACTAATTTGCCTCTTAAATAAGTATAAGCGGATTTATCCATTGGACTATGAATAGTAACAGTGACAGGCTTAACCTCTATGGTCTCACTCTCTGATGTATTATAGGAAGGAATAACAGAAAACACACCCAGCATATATCTTCCAGACTGTTTTGCAGCAACATTCCATTCAACTGAATGTGATTTATCTTTTGCCAAATCAAAGGACTTTGGATTATTATCGTTTATTGCCAATGGCGTGCTCTGGCTTAAATCTATCCATGTGTTGCCATTATCAACAGAATATCGTATATAATTATCCACTTTTCCGCAATCTTTAAAATTGCAGCTAATAGTTGCACTTAATACAAGGCTTTCGCCTGCAATAAAAGAATCAGGCAGATCATGCAAATCGGTCTCTAAAGTCGGTTCAGGATTAGCAGGATCCTGTACTTTTAATCCTGTATATCTTATTATACCGCTTATCTTGCTCTCATTAGATTCTGCAAATAATGCAATAGAATAATCCCCAATTTCATTGCCCATTATTTCCCAATGAGGAAAACAAGCGTTTTTATTAATACCCATTTCACCACAACCATAATGAGGGTTTCGCGTTGAAATATCACCATCGGTACCTATTGGTTCATTCCCATTCCGGATAGATTTAGCTGTAACATTCACATTCCCACAGTATTTTCCACTGCATTCAATTTTTCCTGAAAGCTCTGCTGTTTCACCCTGAAGTATTGCATCAGGAGACAAAGAAACCGACTCAAAGTACAATGTGCCCAAGCCTTTCTCAACAAACAACATTGTATTCCCAACAGCAGAAAGAAGATACTCACTATTAATAGCTGTTAAATTAATCTCATACTCCCCTTCCAGGTTACCTTTCACTTCCCAAGAAACATTGCAACTTGTATCATTTTCATAGCCAAACTCCCAGATATCAGGCCCCAGATCAGGAAAATTCCCATCCCAGGTCATGATTATATAGAGATCAAAGGACACATTGACATAGGTATGTGAGGGAAGATGATCGAGATTCAAAATAATATCATTATTTGAAAACTCTCCTAGGAAACTCCCATAATCATCTTTATTATGTGGTTCTGTCCTGCTTGCATTTGACCATTTTTTGATTTTTTTCACGTCATATTGATTGAAATCATAAAAATAATAAGATTCAGAACCAGAATCATTAATAAGGGTTATATTAACATTATCCAAACCCCAGCTTTCATCCTCTATACCCTGAAGATTGCTTGCAGAAAAATGGAGAACAAGGGAATCACCTGAATGCGGAAAGCTAAAGTTCAGCCTGTATACAGAGTCCGCAGGGCGAGGTTCATCATTATTATCATCAACAAAACTATGTGTATAACCAAGAGTGCCATTTTCAGCAGACCCTGTCTGAGGATGATTATGAGAATATTCCTCATCACTGATATATTCACCAGGATAGCTCTGATTACGATTACCATACGTCGATATGTTTGGGTGATTGCTGAACGTTGTGCGCAGCAATGTTATTTTATTATCCAGAGTTCCACATGTTTTAATGTCACTCCCTCCTATCAATGATTCGTCTTTCCTATCGATATCTGTCGCCACACTAATTATCCCACAATAGCCATTATTGCACGTAACCGATCCGGTCAGATTCGTTTTATTCCCCACCCCAATCCTGGATGGGCTGACATTGGCATTTACAGATAAACTACCTATTTTTTTATAATCTACTTTTAATCTGACCGAATCTATATTCAAATTCCCCCCATCATCGTTTTTAATCATTATTTTATATACACCTTCCTGCGGATCTATCTTGTCTTTTACATCAAAATTAAATACATCATTTATTTTTGTCATTATTTCTTCCCATCCAAAACTATTGTCAGTTTCATTATATTTGTTGCCCCAAATAGAAAAAGGTTTACTACTAATAATAGTATATATCAATCCAATATAACTTATGTTAATATTTTCATTCTCTATTGGAGCATGATCCCACTCAAGTATTAATTTATGACTAGAAGGCAAAATAACATATTTCCCACCCCTCCCACTAT
>CAYNRQ010000069.1:0-1822 GCA_964399875.1 uncultured archaeon | reverse complement strand
AATCTCCGCCAGAGGGTACAATTGAATAATTGCTGGGACATAGCTCAGCCTTGTATTCGTGTGCATAAGCACACTCCCCAAAGACCATGAGTGCTATAAATGATGCAAGAACCAGCAAGAAAGGCCCTTTCTTTCCCCCATCCATATTAATTATATTATATTTCCTTCATAATATAATAAATTAAAGAGGAGTTGCAGGTTGGTTCTATCGGAAACCGAGCCAAAAACCACCGGTTAACATTGGATGGAGGCAGGGTTTCGAGTTATGCCGAACCAACAAACCACCGGACTTATCCAGTGGTTGCATAGGAGGCGTTGATGTCAAAGGCGCAATCAAGCATAGAGTTTATGATAATCTTTATTATCCTTGTACTGGCCCTTCTTGTAAGTTTATGGATAGGCCTTATGAGGGTGAGAGAGGTCAGCACGGCCCAGACAGACCTGGAAGTGGAAAGGCTTCTTAATGACGCCTCCAACAAAATAAACACTGCTTATCTTGAAGGACACGGATTTTCGATTAATCTTACAATGCCAAATAAAATCTTTGGTTTAAATTACACTGTGCAGATAATATCAAACTATATCTATCTGACTATAAATAATAACACGTATCCAAAACCATTACTAACCCAGAATATATCAGGCACCCTTAAAAAAGGAGAGAATCTGATCAAAAATGTGAGGGGAGATGTGTTAATAACATGAGAGCACAGATATGGTCAATTGATTTTGCAGTATCGATACTTATATTTATGTCAGTTATTATACTGGTGTTTTTCACATGGAGCTATACAAGCACACAAAGCTCTGAACAAGTGGAAATAAACAATATGCAGACCTCTGCCCTGTTGATTTCTGATTCTCTTATAAGAGTGGAAGGACTGCCCCGGGATTGGAATGCAACCAATGTTAAGGTTATTGGCATTGCATCCAGAAATGAAAATGTATTAAATAAAACAAAGGTTGACAGATTCCTTAATCTAAGCTACAGCAAAGCAAGGGGTTTACTTGGCATAGGAGCTTATGAGTTTTATTTTGAATTAAGCTATATGAATCATACTATTATGAAAAATCAGGACGGAAACAACATAACCAAGGGCAATTACCCAGATTCTTCTGCAAGCATAATCGTACCAGCAGAAAGATACGTCCTTTATAATGGAAAGATTGCAAGATTAAAGTTCTGGCTCTGGAGATGAATCAAACCCTCTGGCCTTAAAGGTAAAACTCTATCCTCTTATACTTTATCTTAACTTTATACCCCATTTTCTTGAGCTGCTTAAGCTTTTCAGAACCAACATGCTTCTTCTTTAACATCTGCTCTATGGCCGCTTCAACAGCCAGGACAGGGTTTTTTATATCCACTACAATTTCCTTTTCATTTATGATAATTTCTGCAGCTGGTTTTTTCCCAACAAAGATATAAAAATGAACATTACCAAAAATCTTTTCCAGAAAAGAATCTAATAATCCCATGATTAATTAATCCCTTCCAAAGAATTTAAATTATTACAGATTTATTCCTTTTTCTCTTCTTTTTCAAAGGGCACGAATGTAAATTCTATCTCACCATCGAGTTTAAGTGCAGTGCTTCCTACCTTGAGTTCTATACCATCAAGCCTTACCTTTGCTTTTGCTTCTTTTCCTTCAAGAATCTTCAAAAAGCTGACTAATATCTCCTCTTTGTTTTTTAACAGTTCCTCTATCAAGCCCATAGAATACCTCCAATTAGATTCTAATTCTATTATTTATTAATAATCTCCTATATATTTAAATAAGAATTCCGCCGGTCTCTGACCGGTGGTTCCAAACAAGGCAATCG
>CAYNRQ010000068.1:0-5587 GCA_964399875.1 uncultured archaeon | reverse complement strand
AAATTTGGGGCGACTTGCCGAAGGCAACAAAGCCCTCTTAATCGCTGTTAGCAGACCGAACGATAGTGAGGCAAGAAGCCGAAGGCTTCGCAGAGTTGTCGTGCCAATATAATTAACAGGGGGAGACCGCCGCCGAAAATTAGGTTTTAGATATTTTTCATCTCTTTTCCTTTAGAGACAGGGCGACTTTCTTTTTGGGCAATCTTCTTATTGTTAAAATTTGAATAATATTCATGGTTTTTGAATCTTTCCTGATTTGGTCAAATGGTTTTATAACAAGTTTTGGTTATTTGGGACTTTTCGTAATTTCAATTATAGGCACAGCTACTATTCTTTTCCCATTTCCTGTAGATGCAATTATATTTGCTTCAGGTGGTTTTCTTAATCCAATTTTGTCGGGTATAATTGCAGGCGTTGGATCTGCAATAGGAGAACTAACATCTTATTATATGGGAAGAGCTGGAAGAAAGGTTGTTAGCATAAAAAGAAAGAAAAAGAAAGAATTTTCAAAGGCAGAAAAGTTGTTCCATAAATACGGATTTTGGGCAATTCCAATATTTGCTTTTACCCCATTACCAATGGATATAATAGGATTGGTTTGTGGTGGAATAAAATATAATGTGAAGAAATTCTTTATAGGTTCATTGATAGGAAAAATACCAAGAACATTAATTCTTACAATAGCTGGGAGTTATGCTATACCTTGGGCTTTGGATTTGGCTAAAATGTTTGCTGGGATTTAAGACACAGTAAGTCTTGGCGGATATTGACTTTCCATTGTGTATATCTTGTCTCCATCAAAAAGTACTTCTATGAAGTACCCTCTGAATAACCCACCTGTTGCTTGGTCTGGGAAAAATGAAAGTGTTATTTCTTGGCTTTCCCCAGAATCAATATTTACATTTATATTTTGCTTAGAAAAGCTTTGATCTGGGGACAATGCTATATCTTTTCTTATATCAACGGTAGCCACACCATTTACATATCCGTTTTGAGCAAGAATCGTTACATGGGCTACTACATTATCTCCAACATTTGCAGATGTTACAGTTTGTCCGTTTTTTGTCCAATATGCACTGGTTACAACTGCTGTTCCCTCTTGCTGTGTTTGAACACATTGACCATTTTGACATACATACCCACTTGAGCATATAGTTTCTTTAACGAGCCAATTACCATTTGAACATTCTTCATATTGGATTGTTGTACTGGATTTACAAACATAATTTCTTGTTCGACCATCTTGGCAAGCTAAAACTTTTTGAGTAACTGTTAATCTGGGTGGATAATTGCTTTGCATAGTATAAACTTTCTTACCATTAAATGTTATTTCAACAAAATAGCCCCTGATATTGCCACCTGAAATTTCAGTTGGCGTAAATTGATATTCTATATTCTTGCTTTCTCCACTCTGTAAATTTATTGAAAATTCTCTACTGCCAAAAGATGTATCTGGTGCAAAAGGAATATCCTTTCTTATTTCAAATTTCAATGTACCAGAAATAGGACCACCATAAGATGTAATAGTTGCTTTGGCTGAAACCAGGCTATCTACTTCAACGGAATTAACCGTTATATCCTTCTGTTCCCAATGAACACTGGAAACACTTATTGATCCAGCTTGTACAGAAGAAACACTTAAACGAGGCGGATAAGATGATTCTGTTGAATAAATTTTGTTATTGTTAAACCAAAGTTCAAAAAAGTAGCCTCTTATATTTGAGGCAGAAACAGGTGAGAATGATATTGATAGTGTTTTTGTTTCACCTTCATTTAGATTTATACTGTAAGATGATGAAGCAAAATCTTTATCTGGTGCGAGGCTAATATCCTGTCTTATTTTAACTATGGTATTGCCAGTTACTCTTCCATTAACAGCTTTTACTGTGATATATCCAATTACATTATCTCCTGATTTTGCAGAATTTGAATTTACTCCATTAACTTCCCACCATATATTTTGAACAGTTAAATGAGGCTGACTGCTTACAGTACCAGAACCAAAGACTACTCTTTCTTCGCTAAAAGGAACAGTTATAGTGCCAATTATAGGTACTTGTATATAGACATTCCCAACAACTTTAGCAGTTACAGAACCTTGCTGTAAAATTGATAATAAAGTTTGAATTGATGACGCTATGGAAATTTTCACTTCTGTTGTCACATCTGTTCTACCGTTTGCAGGTATATAGACACTATAAGGTAATGAGCCTTCCCCAACTGGAATATTGTTCAAATATAACTGATAATTCACATTATTAACAGTGGCACCCAAAAAATTAGGATTTTCAACATCTAATACAACAGATAAAATTACACTTTTTGGTATACTTATAAACAAAAGATTGATATCTTCAACATCTTTTATACTAACTGTTTTAAGCGTAACTTTGGGTTCTTGGATAGTTCCAAATATGAAAAATGCCCCACCTGTCAAGATGGCTATTATTATCAAGGCTATGACTGATTTTTTCATTATTCTATTATTCAAAAACAATATTTAAAAGACTATGAAGCTCTTAAAGTAAAATACAGAGCTATCATAAATAATAAGAATAAAAACAACGATACTGTAAATAATATTACAGAAAGGTGAATTAAAGAAATATAAAAATATTCTGTATTAAATACAAAACCGTACATGGAAATAAGTATTGTTAATATTAAAAAAATGATAGAAGGTAAAAATAAAAAATATGAATGCTTCCATAACCCTTCAGCCTTTTCGCTTGGGCGGTCACCATTAATACTTATACCTGTCAACTTTTTGATTTTATCTGACAAAGCAAGAAGTATAGTAAAGAAGATAAAGATACCAGTTAAAATAACGCTACTATTAGAAATTATTAGAGTATAAGTTTCTGAAATACCCATAAAAATTACTTCTTAATTGAGGTTTATAAACATTTAGAAACTGAAGTTGCCCTGTCGTTCTTTTGTTTGAAGATGAAAAATCATTTCTTTAATATCTCCTGCGAAGCAGGACAACATGTCCCGAAGGGACAAGGCGGCGGTCTCCCTCACCAATTACAGCACGACAATTTCTGCTAACATGTTCATATCATGACTTTAGTTATGATATGATGATATTTTGTGGTGTTATCATGACATATTTATAAGTCTTGTTATCTTAACTAGGATATGAACACCGGCATTGAAAAAATGCTTGAAAAGCTGAGGATGGAAATGGAGATAAGAAATTTCTCAAGAAAAACCATTAAATCATACCTATACTTTGTTGAGAAATATCTTAAATCTGGGATGGAAAGATGGGCGAGTGAAGAAACTGTGAAAGAATATATACAAAAGAATTTGAAATATCAAGACCCATCAACGGCGTCTTCAAGCATAAGCGCTATCAAGTTCTTTTTCGAAAAGGTGCTCAAAAAGGAAATAGATATACCTTACCCTAAAAGGAACAGAAAGCTTCCTGTAGTACTGACACAGAACGAGATTAAAAAAATGATTTCTTCGGTCTCAAACCCTAAACACGCGCTTATTCTCAAGCTACTGTATGGATGCGGCCTCCGCGTGTCCGAAGTCGTGAATATTGGGAAAAGGGACTTTGATTTTGGGCAGGGATTACTTCATATAAGATTTTCAAAAGGTAGGAAAGACAGGTTTGTTAAAATACCAGAATCAGTGATGAACGAACTGAATGCATATTCACAGCTGGTTGACGGGGATGTGTTCTTCAGCTCTGCGCGTGGAGGCAGACTGTCAACAGCAGCCATCCAAAAGATTGTGAAAAGTGCTGCGAAGAATGCAGGAGTCAAGAAAGACGTGTCACCGCATACTCTTAGGCATAGCTTTGCCACCCACCTGCTTGAGCAGGGCATTGATTTGAGGGTGATACAGAAGCTTCTGGGGCACTCGGACATCAAGACAACACAGATATATACTCAGGTATCGACACAGCTTATAAGGAATGTTAAAAGCCCTCTTGACGGATTGTGATGTTATGGACATGAAATGCAAATGCGGAAAGAATGCTATAATATTCAGAAAGTATGAGGGCAGGGCATTGTGCAGGCCCTGCTTCTGCAGATCCATAGAGAGGAAGTTCAAGAAGGTTGTTGGTAAATATAGAATGATAGAACATGGAGATAAAATAGCTGTTGCCCTGTCTGGCGGCAAGGATTCTGCTGCTGTTCTTTATCTCATGCACACGATACTGAAACCAAGAAGGGATGTTAAGCTTTTCGCAATATCTGTTGACGAGGGGATAAAAGGAAGCAGGGATCTTGCCCTTAAAAAGGCCAGGGAGATATGCAAGAAGCTCGGGATTGAACAACATGTTTTTTCCTTTAAAAAAGAGCTGGGAAAGACGCTGGATCAAAAGGTAAGGAAGGATAAAATTCCCATAGAGGAGATATGCGGTTTGTGCGGTATATGCAGAAGATGGATCTTGAATAAGGAGGCAAGGAAACTGGGTGCCACAAAGATATGCATGGGCATGAACCTCGATGATGAGGCAGAGAGTGTTATGATGAACTATATAAGAGGAGATATTCTCAGAGCCAGCAGGCTGGGCCCTGTAACGGATTATTCGAGAAGCAAAACAGGCGGTGAGCTTTTCATACCAAGGATAAAGCCTTTGAGATGGATACCTGAAAAAGAGATAGGCCTTTTTGCAAAACTAAAAAAGCTTCCTTATCATGCAAAACACTGCAAGTACAGGGGAGGTCTTAGAGTCGATGTAGAGGAAATTCTGAATATCCTGGAGAAAAAACACGTTGGTGTTGCATACACTGTGCTTAGTACATTTGATGCGATGCTCCCTGGAATAAGAAAGAGTATAGCCTATTCTGAACCAAATATCTATAAATGCAAAAAATGCGGAGAACCCAGTTCTCATTCTGTTTGTAAAGTGTGTTTGTTATGGAGATAACATGTTATATGCGACCATGCTTAAAGAAGAAAAGTCGGGTGAGGGATATGGTGGGATGGCTGATTAAGGTATTGTTTGGTTTTTGAGAGATTCATAATGATTATCCACCGGTGAACACATGATAGAATTAAGCATCTCAAACGGTTAACCAAGAACTTCTCATCCCACCACTCTTATTAACCAATTGCATGTGACTGGTGGTGAGGAGTTGAACAATTAACCGTTTGAGATATCAATTGCGTGTTTTGTGATTTCGATGTTGCAACTATGATGTTCTTTGCACCAGTTCTCACATCTTTCAGTCCATTGTTTTTCCTTGTAATTAAATCCGCATTTTTGGCAGATAAATACTTTTCCCATGCTGAGATTTTCCTCTTTTACCATATAACATGTACTGTCAATTCCTGCTTTTATACCTTCTTTTCATCTATTCCATATTTCCTACATTGACATAATCCCATTGTGCAGTGTCAAGCAGAGGCCGGGATTTTCAGCACGGCTGAATGCGCCTGTGAGCGCAGCGAGCATTGCGTTCGAACCCGGGTATACGGCTTTCCGTTGCCTGTTCTCTCAATAGTTCTTGTAAACCCATACGAAAGAGGGGCTTCTGCAGGCCGCCACATAGCCACTCTGTCACCTCTGCTCGGTTAATTATAATATATTTCCTATATAAATTAAATCTATTCCATGAAAGGG
>CAYNRQ010000067.1:0-5859 GCA_964399875.1 uncultured archaeon | reverse complement strand
TAGCGATTGCCTTGTTTGGAACCACCGGTCAGAGACCGGCGGAATTCTGATTTAAAGTCTGCATCTCTGATGCAGAGATGTCTCAGCGTTTACAGTGCGAGACGCTGCTCTCTTGCCTCAAGAGACAAGACTGTGAGTCAACTAATGCATTATTGGGTGATTCACATTAATATTTATCCTTGACCAATAAATAAATGTGCGTAATTAATAACAGGTGGTATTGTGGTATTTGCGAGGTCCAAGCTAACACTTGAAGATAATTGTTTCATAGAGGAGCCTGGCGGGGTTGAGATGAAATATGTAGGTCCTGGTGTAACCAAGATTTACCACAGAGTTTATGAGTTAATGAAGTCTGTATTCAGGGTGGCTGACAGTGATATACAGGAAACAAGGTATAGCTGGGGAAAGGGTGAAAGAGGAGAAAAGTTCAAGGTAAGATGGTGGCTCCACAAGGACATGGACCTTTTCAGTTATCTTTATATAAGATTTGATTTATCTGGTGAAGGAAGCGAAAAAACAGGCCATGCAACCATATCTGTGAGAGGCCTTTTAAGGAGTGAATATCCTCAGGATACTGTGTGGCAGCGAAGTTTATTCTATGAGATGTTAAGGACTCTCTGGCACAGAATTTTTTATCACAAAAAAAGGGAAGAGTATGCTGAAGAGTGCAGGCATGCGACAATACTTTTTAACAGAAAACTAAAGGAATTCTTTGAAGAGTTAAAATCCGGTTCAGAATTCAGAAAGGAAACTCCACCAGAAAAAACCGAAGAAGAGCCAGAACGCAGAAAAATAACAGAGTGATATTATGGGAAAGATTACCATAATGGATGAATGTTTAGTACCAGATAGGTGGGTTAGAATAAGATATTCAGGCCCTGATCCGTGGGGTGTTGCAGAATTCATAACAAATAACATAAGAAAATTCTTTCACGTAAGCGCGTCAGGAACAAATAATTCCAGAATCAACTGGGATATAACAGGTGACCCTATAACCTTTTATTCTGTCTGGTGGGTGAAGAAGAGTTTCAGCAGGTTCACATACATGAGGGTTCTTATGAAGCTTATAGGCAGTAAGGGCAAGAAAAAAAATGTGGGTGAGTTTGCTCTGAGAATGCGCGGACAATTATTCACAGAGTTTAAGGGGTGGGGAATTTTCTTAAAACCCGTATGGCTGATGTATTCTTATCTTTTTTACAACAGGGCCAGAAGGGCATTTATAGAAAGGTGCAGGAATTATGTTCTTAATTTCAGGAATGAAATAAAGAAGCATTTCAATATAGAGGCAACAGAAATACCAACTGCACGTGGTTCATATGGTTGAGAGAATAACAACCGTCCCGCTTGTGGATTGGTCAAGCATGCTAAAGGGTTTCATTTCCGGCTGTCTTATGGCCGGGGGGCTTTTTAATCCGGCTTTTGGCCCGGGAGTCCAGATCATACTCTTTATTGTGGGTTTTGTTGTGTTTCTTGATGACGTGACACCTTCAGGCAGAGGGGCTTATATCTATGTGAGCATATTTTCTTTGCTGCTCTCAGCCTTTATCACCTTTTTCTTTTCTGTGGCTGGTTATGCTGTCCCATGGCTGGTGTTTATTGCTGTAATAACCGCTGCAGTGTATCTGCACAGGTTTGGTGTGTTCATAAGAGGTAGCTAACTTGTAGTTTGGCTTGGTTTCCGGTAATTTTTACTTAATTTCTTTATTTCTTCCTCTTTTTTTAACCAGAATTCCTTTGATAAATTTCTATATTTTTCTTCCAGCCCAAAAAAGTTTTGTTAGCGATTGCCTTGTTTGGAACCGCCGGTCTATTGGCCGGGGGAATCTGATTTAAATTCTGTCATCCCGGCTCATATGCGGACTTCTTCAAAGACCATATCTGCTCGGCCTCTCCGCTTGATGGTATTTTCATTTACGCATAATGCGTGTTTCCCTGCCGGCGTGCCAGCCGGCAGTGCTGGGGTTGCTGCACAAACCTGCTATATTTAAATATCTATTGCGATAATTTATAAAATCGGGATTTTTATGGCCAAACAGTATGTGTACTTTTTTGGTGAAGGCGACACAAAGGATAAGGCCCTTCTCGGCGGAAAGGGTGCCAACCTTGGAGAGATGACAAAGATAGGACTGCCTGTGCCTCCTGGTTTTACTATTAGCACAGAGGCCTGTATAGCTTTTTATGATCAGGGAAAAAAGTGGCCTGAAGGTCTTGAGGAGCAGATAAACCAGAAATTAGCAGAGCTTGAGAGCAAGACAGGAAAGAAGCTTGGTGATGCAGAGAAGCCGTTGCTTGTTTCTGTCCGCTCTGGTGCAGCAGTATCAATGCCAGGCATGATGGACACTGTTCTCAATCTTGGTTTGAATGATCAGACTGTCCTGGGAATAGCCAAACTTACTGGCAATGAAAGATTTGCTTATGATTCCTACAGAAGATTCATTCAGATGTTCGGAGATGTTGTTATGGGTGTCAAGCATGCGGAATTCGAGGCCATACTGGACAGTGTCAAGAAAACAAAAGGGGTAGAGTATGATACTGACCTTACTGTTGAGGATCTTAAGATGGTGGTGCAGAAATACAGGGATATGATAAAGAATGAAAAGGGGAAAGAATTCCCTCAGGATCCCAAGGAACAGTTGAGAATGGCCATAGATGCTGTTTTCAATTCCTGGAACAACAAGAGGGCCATAACATACAGAAACCTTCATGGCATACCGCACAACCTGGGTACTGGCGTAAATATACAAACCATGGTTTTTGGAAACATGGGCAATGATTCTGGAACCGGTGTGGGGTTCACCAGAAATCCTTCTACCGGTGTTAAGGAACACTATGGTGAATACCTGATAAATGCACAGGGTGAGGATGTTGTTGCCGGTATAAGAACACCCAAGCACATAGACGACATGAAGAATGACCTTCCTGGCGCCTATGCTGAACTGGTTAAGATATACGACCTTCTTGAAAAGCATTACAAGGACATGCAGGACTTTGAGTTCACTGTTGAAAAAGGCAAGCTTTTCATGCTCCAGACAAGGACAGGCAAAAGGACTGCCCATGCTGCTGTGAAGATTGCAGTGGACATGGTTGATGAAGGGCTCATAACAAAGGAAGAGGCTGTCCTTAGGATAGATCCAAACCAGCTTGATCAGTTGCTGCACAAACAGCTTGACCAAGAGGCAAAGCAGAAGGCGGATGTTATTGCAAAGGGGCTGCCAGCTTCTCCGGGTGCTGCAGTAGGAAAGGTTGTTTTCACTGCTGATGATGCTGTTGAAAAATCAGAGGCAGGGGAAAAGGTTATATTGGTCAGGCTTGAAACAAGCCCAGAAGATATCCAAGGCATGAGCGTTGCCCAGGGCATACTAACTGCCAGAGGGGGGATGACCTCACATGCAGCAGTCGTGGCAAGGGGTATGGGAAAATGCTGCGTTGCTGGTTGTTCAGATATAACAGTGGATGAGAAAGAAAAGCAGTTCAAGGCTGGTGAAAGGGTTTTCAAGGAGGGAGATTATATAACCCTTGATGGTTCAACAGGAGAGGTGATGGCAGGGCAGATTCCTGTTATAGACCCAGAGCTAAAGGGTGAATTCAAGACGCTGATGGAATGGGCTGATTCCTTCAGAAAGCTTGTTGTTTTAACCAATGCTGACACACCGCACGATGCACAGGTTGCAAAGAACTTCGGTGCAGAGGGTATTGGTCTTACAAGGACAGAACATATGTTCTTTGAGGGTGACAGAATAACATCTGTTAGGGAAATGATCCTGGCAGAGAATGAGGAGAGCAGAAGAAAGGCATTGGATAAGCTGCTTCCACTCCAGAAGCAGGACTTCAGGGGAATATTCGAGGTAATGTCAGGCCTGCCGGTTATAATAAGGCTTTTGGACCCACCGCTTCATGAGTTCTTACCACATGAGGAAAAGGAGATGAGGCAGGTTGCTGAGCAGATGGGTGTTGAGGTTAGCAGGATAAGGGAAAAGGTGGACAGCCTTAAGGAGTTTAACCCTATGCTCGGGTTCAGGGGATGCAGACTTGGCGTTGTTTATCCTGAGATAAACGAGATGCAGGTGAGGGCTATATTCGAGGCTGCCTTGGAGGCAAAGGAGGCGGGCAAGGATCCCAAACCTGAAATAGAAATACCCCTGGTTGGCAATGTCAAGGAATTCATACCACTCAAGGAGATGGTAAAGAGGATTGCAAAGGAAACGGGTGCAGAGGGTAAGATAGAATACAAAGTGGGGACCATGATAGAGGTGCCAAGAGCGGCAATAACAGCAGATGAGCTGGCAAAAGAAGTGGAGTTCATGTCTTTTGGAACCAATGATCTGACACAGATGACCTGCGGTTTCTCCAGGGATGATGCAGGAAAGTTCCTTAAGCATTATGTTGAAAAAGAGATTTATAACAGGGATCCTTTTCAGAGCATAGACCAGGAAGGTGTTGGAAAGCTCATGGAGCTCTGCGTAAAAAATGCAAGAAAGGTTAATCCTAAAATAGGAATAGGTATATGCGGTGAACACGCTGGTGAACCGATGTCAGTGGAGTTCTGCCACAGAATAGGCCTTAACGATGTCTCTTGTTCTCCATTCAGGGTGCCAATAGCAAGGCTTGCAGCAGCACAGGCAGCTCTGAAAGAGAAACAATCAAATGAATAACAGACGAACATTAATCAATCTGAAAACATTTTAAGTATCAAAAACTTAGTATTAATATGAATAGTTATACCTGCACTATATACACCATACCTGTTGGCAAGATAGGCCTTGTTCTGAAGCAAAAACCCGATCCCAAGAAGATAGCAGATATCCTGGTTAGAAGGGAAAAGGTGAACAAAGAACTTGCAAAGGAAGAGAGGCATGTAATCACAAAAAACATTGAGGCATTCGTTAAGAAATCCATAATAAACGGTATTTTCGATATCGCGGTCTTTCTTAACCAGTGCAGCAAGTATAAGATAAAGAAAGGCAGTAGATTTAGGATTATCCTGAACAGAAACCTGTCAGCACATATTCTGAACGGTTCTGTATTCAGGCACATAAAGATGAATAGTGGTGTGTTTGAAATAATAGACAAGGCCTCTTATCCGATCCTGAAAAAATACTGGGATTGCAGCGGAGAGGAGATATACAGAATCCGCACAAGGTCTGTGAATGATAAAAGGCAGATAGCTGAGATCAATAATTTAATGGAACAGCAATTCAGGACAAGACTGCCTGCCAGGATGTTTAGGGATTATATGAGCCTTATTCCCCAGGTGTACAACATAAAAAGAATGGGAGAGAGAGGCTTTCAGAAATTCAAACTAGACATTCTAAAAAGGATGGAAAAGATAGATATATTTAACCATGCAAAAGAACTGAAACAGTTCTTTGAGGTTCTGAGAAACATAATAGAATATGGGGAAAATCTCTTGGTTTTGGGATACAGGTGAACCTTCCGTGTTCGGGGTCAACAGTATTAAGCTCTGCATTTTCAAGCCGGAATGAATATATACCTTTAAGTTGACAATGCAAATAAAAAAGGAAACGGGCAAATAACAACACCGCTTCCCTTTCTGTTCATTGTTGTGCGCTAAGTTCCCTCTCCATCTGCCTGCGGTACAGGTATCAGGAGGGTGGCCGAACCGCTGTTCCCGATCTGCATGTAACTCTTCGGGTAAAGACCATCCCAGACTTCGATGCGTTTCTTCTCTACCTCAAGTCTCTGCAGTTCAAGATACAGGGGAGCTTTCTTGGATTCCTCCTGTGCACTCGCTATAGCCTTCATGGCATATGCCTTAGCCGATGCCAGTGTGGTTTCCTTGGAAGGGGGGGGGGGGCAAAAAAGAGGTTAGCCGGTGTAGTAATATTGGCCTTTTTCTTT
>CAYNRQ010000066.1:0-5862 GCA_964399875.1 uncultured archaeon | reverse complement strand
TGATTATAGTAAGGGATTAGCCATTAAACTTATGTCCCACACTCATCTTGAACTGTAATCTTTATAATTCAGAAAATTAATTTTTTGATATGTCCGGACTTGTTGAATATAGCATTAATACTAACCTTTCTTTTAACAAAGCAACTTCAAACCTGCTGTTATTGTTCCTGATTTCTGTTTTGTTTTTTGTATTTGCGCAGTACATGTCCGTTGTTTTTGCATATAATGCAAGTCAAAATAATACAGACATTCAGAATCTAACAACCCAGGAATTAATAAATTATTTTACTGAAAACAATACAGAACCTGTTCATGAAACAATATCCAATTTATCCTTGAATAATTCTAATAATATTCTAAATATAAGTATCAAAAAACCGAAAAATGAATCAGATATTTTAACACATATATCTCATGTTGTTTCAGAATTTTTTTCTCATATATTGAATATCAGAGCTCTTCTCACCTATGAAAATCAAACCGCAATTTCAAATCAGATGCTCTCTTTAATATCAGAAAACATTGAAATCGGCAATATAACAAATAGCTCAGGGTGGGCTGAATTTAATTTCAACACGTCCGGACTGACTGTTGGAAACTACCTTATAAATATCACATATACTGGTAACTTATCAGCAAACCTTTTCCCGAGCTATAATGACACGATTTTTTTTGAATTAACAGAACCGGTTACAAAAAACAAAACAAATGTGATAGAAAATACCACAAACATAACAGAAATTCCAGAAGAGAACGAAACAGAAAATGCAACAGGCACGCACTGTAAACAATCAGAACTGAGTTCGCAGGACGAGATAGAAATCATTGAATTAGAAGATATACAATACGAAGCAGAGATAGAAAAACCTGTAAAATGGATTAAGAGAATAAGACTAAACAACGTAACAAACAATCTAACAATCAATATACCCGAATCTGCATTTGGTGTAAGCGTTCGCAGTATTGCGCTGAAGTCTTTAGAGTATATACCTAAAGGAATAAGAATAGAGATGTTGAGTAGTGCTGATCAAATAGAACTTGAATACTATACTGACCCTCCCCAGATAGATGAAATAGATATATCACCCTATAAAAAGCAGATAATAGTACATTCAGATATACATTATCAGGATATAACAGCACATACTGATATAGAATACGAAACAGAGAAGGAAAACATAAAACTTTATCATATTGCTGATGGCAGCAAACAGCCTGTTGAGAATATCAAATATATCGATAAGAATGGAAACAGTCTTATTGACAGGATAGAGTGGATTGTACCCTTTCTAAGCAATCAAACCTATGAGGTTGAGATAACAATACTCAATGTGCAGAGCTATCCTGTTGTTGGCGGGAACTGGACTGTCAGATTCGATACCTTTGGAAAGGCCAACCTAACAATAAGACCCATAGAAGGCACATCGTGGGATGATCTGGAATTCCTGAAATTGAAGTGCGGGAACAATATCATAACAACAGAACTAACCAACGGGATGGTTTTTGTTAATGATTATGAATGTAACGAAACCGGTTATGAAGTCAGCAGGATTCTAACTCCAGGCAAACATATACTGGAGTTCGATTTCGGTGGAGTAAAAACCTATGCCAGAAACCAGGCCAGTGCATCAACAAATGTTCAAGCAGAGAGTGGCAGGGTTTTGCTTACCGCAACACAGACTACAATAACACTCAGAAACACATATAACATAAGCAGGGCTTTTATTTCTACAAGGTTTTCAGGAGATACCACTGCAAATGGTGTGCCCAACTGGGGAACAGTTATGACTACATGGATAGGCAGTCCCCTATCCAATCAAATAAATGTAACAAGATACAATGCCGGAACCGATACATGGTTTTCTTATTCAATAATACAGGCTGATAATATACAGGTCTGGAATTTCACTGCTTCATGGACTACAGCATCCACACAAGCAACAGTGACATTGTCTCCTGCATTACCCAGCAGCTATGGCACTAAATGTTTTGCAGAGGTCCACAGGAATACAAAGATAGCTGCCACAAATACAGACTGCAACTCTGCATCCAATGTAAGGGCAAATATATCATCATCAACAACAGTTGAATTAACAAGAGAGCTTGCATCAGACTGTCTTTCAGGAGACAACCCCAGCGGGGAAACATCTGGTTTTGTTGTTTGCTTCCTTGATAACTCAAATGTAACCAATTTTGAACTCTATCATTCAGGGGCCCAAACAGATTCATATACACTAGACCACGATGCAAACATCTCAAACAGCTACGTTGTATTCTCATTCAAGAACAATAATGATGGTGTTAGCCAGAACACTTTAAGGGTCAATTTCACTGCAGCCAATGAGGTTACATCAGACAGGGGTTATGGCAGTGCGGGTACATTGAATGCAAGTGTTTATGTTATTGAATTTGAGAACGGGACCGGCGGTCTGGTACAGCACAACAACGCCTTTGATCTTGCCGGCTCAACTATAAACTATCAATTCAGCCTAGGAACAACAGTTAATGAGAACAAGACCTTAATAGAATGCAGTTCTGATATACAATACGGAACAGGAGCCAATCACTATAAAGAGTGGTGGACCTATAACCTAACTGATAATGGCAGCAAGATAACCGCTAATAAGACATGGGCTGGAAGTTCTTCCCAACTAACAGATATCAGTTGCCAGGCAATAACATGGCCTAACGCAACAAGCTACGGAAACCCTACCCTTGAAGCAGAAAGCAGCCTTGGAGAAATCCTCATACCCCCCAGCACCACCACTACCCTTACAGGAAACTGCACAGAGAGTTTTGGTTTTTCTGCTGGCGATGTTTACATAATAGTTCAGGACAACAGCAGCGGCAACTGGGCCAACACGCCAACAAGCGATACAGATATTTACACAAATACCACATATTATTACATAGGCAGCCTGGAGGGAGAGACATCAAACAACTATGATTTCCAGATAACAGGTGCTGGTGAAGGAGCATACGGTTTAAGGATTCAATGCAATTCAAGCAACGCAGACGAAGCCAATTCAACTGGACATAACCTCACGGTTACCTACTCACCGGCATGGTCAAATCTTGATGCAAACAATTCAAACCCAAGTGTTGGCGATAGCGTAAAATTCTACGCATACTGGCAGGACAGTGACGGACTCAATACATGGATATTTTCATGGAACGGGACATTAACAGAGGAATGGGAAAATGAGACTATTCAGCAGTTTACAGGAACAGGTAACTGGTCTAATAGAACCATTGTAATACCAAGCCACCTTTCAGGCAAACAGGTGGGATACAGATTCTATGCAAATGATTCTCTGGGGGCCATGAATGAAACAGATATAAAGACCATTGACATTCAGCTCGAGGATGATTTTGTACCCCCGAGCATAAACTGGTTTAATGCAACACCAAACGTTACAGGATATGGTTATAACATAACCATACAAACAAACATAACAGATAATGTTGGTGTTGATCCTGATACTGTTCAGGCAAACATAACCTATCCTAATGGTACATCTTTCATCTTGAACATGAGCTGGGTTTCTGGCGATATATTCGAAGTCAATTTTACTGATACATGGCAATGGGGCAATTACTCATACTATGTTACAGCAAGCGATACATCTGCAAATCCCAATGAAACCATGAAGGATTATCCAAAGAACTTCAGCATAAAGGCCAATGCAACCATATCCATGCAAACAGTCCAGAGTTCCTATGGCGCTAATGACAATGTCACCCTTGACTGGTCATACAGAATGCCAATAAATATAACAGAGAATTCAGCTACATCCCTGACAGATTATGCTGTGAATCTCACTATTGACACCAAAAGCCTTATTGCTGCAGGAAAGATGAATTCAGATTGTTCTGACATCAGGTTCCGGGACAATGACAGTTCAACAGAGCTTGGTTTCTGGATAGAAAAGGACTGTAATGAGAGCAATACATCAATATATGTAAAGCTCAACCTTTCAGCTTCTGAGGAGAGAACAATATACATGTATTATGGGAACCCTGCTGCTTCCTCAGCAAGCAGCTTTGCAAATGCATGGAGGCTTATAGGTGAGGCAAATGTCACACAAATCAACACTACATGGCATGATATAAACCTTACCAACAGCTATGAAACACCGGTCGTGGTGCACGGTCCTGCTGACTTTGCTGCAAACCAGGATGAAGAGGTTGTGGGAAGGGTTCAGGGAGTAACCCAGAGCAGCTTCCAGTTCAAGCTGCAGGAACCAAATGAAGCAGGATGCAGGGATGATTCGCATCCATATGAAAACATCAGTTATATAGTGATTGAAAACGGCACATGGGTTCTTCCGGGAGGTAAGAGGATAGAAGCAGGCAACTATTCAACCAGTGCAACCAGCGGAAAAGCTGTTACAGACAGCTGGGACACTATTACCTACAGGATTACAGACTTCCCTTCTGCCCCTGCTGTTATATCCCAGACAATGGCTTATGATGATTCAGATTATGCAAAAACCAGGCATCAAAGCATAGGAACCACGACCTTTCAGGTGTCCTTTAACGAGGACGAAACACAGTCAGATGTGCACGGACCAGAAATGTTAGGATGGGTAGCTGTGGAAACAGGCACTGGTAGTATCAATGGGATAGGGTTTCAGGCAGGCACTACAGCTAATGTTGACCGTTATGCTGATTATTGTGCCTCACCTTATGAGTGCACATGGACCAAACAAACCTTTTCCATAACAGTAACCAATCCACCTGTGCTTGTTGCAAGCACTCAGACCGTTAGCGGTGGTGATAACTCTTACCTTAGATACAACAACCCAACAACAAGCTCTGTTGATTTTGGTGTGGAAGAAGAAATATGTGATACCACAGAAAAAGACGGCAACCCTGAAGTGGTTGGATGGCTGGTCTTTGGTGAACCATTGAACATATACGGAAGGCAATGGGTTACTTCAACACCTACTATGGAGAACCTCACAGAGGAAACCCTTTCAAACACTTTAAATGACACAGGCTCCACAAACATATCAGGTTACCTGCTCATGCAGATACTGGATAATGAAACACTTAATGTTGTTTCCACGCAAGTAAACGACACAGAAACAGGAACAAAAAGAACCATCAATGTGTCAGAACCCCTTTCGCTTGCTTCTATATGGAATTTAAACCCATGGAATACCACAAATTCTGCTGCAGGTTATTACAGGGTTTATGCTGCATTAACAGATCCTTATGGAAATATACTGACTAATGATACAGGAGATAGCATAACAGGATACTATGTATTCTTCTTGGACACAGTCCCGCCCCAGTACAACAACCTTGGTTCCAACACATCCAACCCAGACCCTCTGGACTGGGTTAAATTCTACTGCAACTGGTCTGACAGCAGCGGACTTGACTCCTGGACATTCGAATGGAATGTTTCAGGAAACTTTGCAACAGCAGATTCAGGAACATTCTCTTCCAATCCTGACTGGAGCAACACAACACTCCAGATACCTTCCTCCGCAGAACTCAAAACCATTGCATACAGGTTCACAGCTACTGATGATGATGGAAACCCAAACACAACAGAAACAAAGTACATAAACATTGGTGACATCACAGAACCGGATATAACAAACGAGACCGTTGACCCGACCTTCCTGAACAGATACGGGTATGCGAATATAACAGCCAATGTTAGTGATAATAATGCAACGCACACAGTATGGGCGTATATAGGCATACCACAGGATTCCTATACAAACGAAACCCTAGATCCCATGGGTGATGACGTTTACAATCTTAGCTATCAATGCAATTCAATAGGGCAATACAATGTAACCATATACGCAAATGACTCTTCTGGAAACGAAAACAACAGCTTAA
>CAYNRQ010000065.1:0-5888 GCA_964399875.1 uncultured archaeon | reverse complement strand
GCGTAATACCCACGGCCTCGCAGACACCGTCTTCATCGGTTTCCCCGTCGCAATCATCATCAATACCATTACAAACTTCAGGTGAGCCACCATAGTTAGGATCTCCAGGAATATTAGAATCACAATCAGCTGTGGCATCATCCCTACAAGTTACCGTTCCCAAATTATCAGAACATTTACCAATACCATAACAAAGTTCATATACAGGAATCCCATTATAAGTAAAGTCCTCGTCAGACACGCCGTCGCAATCGTTATCCAAACCATCACAGATTTCAGGGGTGCTTTCGTCATCTGCCCCACCCGGTTCAGTTGAACAAAAAGAATTAGTCCCATCAATCGTACACTGAACTGTACCTATACCACATTCACCAATACCATCGCACCCCCATTTGCCTGGAAGAAAACCTTGATATTCAAACCCCTCATCGGAAACACTATCACAATCATCATCCAGATAATTACAAACTTCTGGTTCACTATCATCATCAATCCTACCAGGATTAGTACTACAATCAGATGTATCATCATCTATACAATAAACAACACCAATACCACATTCGCCTATACCATCGCATGTGCTCCCAGGAAAAATTCCATTATAATCGAAACCTTCATCTATGAAAGCACAAATCCCACCATCAAAGCAGTCTGATGGGTGATTACATATTATTCCAGGATTACTACCACCAAAACATAATCCATCCCCATCATTATCAATATAATCACAAACTTCTGGATCAGGATCTGCCCTAACACCCACAGAACTACCAGCCAAACTCAACCCTACAGATAGAAAAATCACTAATGAGAAGAACAATACTGCACTCAGGGCCAGGGTGGATTTCTTCATAATCACTACCTTACAATGATAATTAATATGACTATTTATAAGCTTTATTCCCCTCGTGAAAGGCCCCAAATTCCACTTTGGGGGAAAGCATTTTACCTTCCGAATACAATAATTATATAGAAAGTTAGATTTTAATAGTTAAAGGTATAAAGATGGAAAAAAACAAGACCTTGATGCTGATAATGGCCTTTGTTTTAGTTATTTTGATGTATGTTGGCGTGGCAAATGCTTATTATGTGGAAACCTGGACATCTGGTGGTGAGAGCACCAGTTTTGCTAATGCAACCATACAATCTGGGAGTTATGTCAATACCACTATTGATGATGGTGATTTTGAAACAATTACCGAAGTTTTAAATAATACATATTATGTATTGAAATGGAATTATGATTTTAACACCACTTATAACGAAACAACACCACCTATAGAGTTGATGATAATTACAGATGTTAGAACATTTGAAAAAATGAATATTAGCATATACAATTACAATACTGGTTTGTGGGAATATCTCAACGAGACAACAGTTTTATTTCCAAGCTGGGATACAACACAAACAACAATAACAAAAAACGGATCTATTAACACATCTGATTATATTGATCAATCATCTGGTCAGATAAAAATACTATTTGAGGACACGATTAAAGATTCTGATACAGTCTCAGATTCTAATTTGTATTTGGATTACCTCGCCATAAATGCCACGATTTCTTACCACCTCGCGGATTGGTTCAACCTTACAAATTTAACAGGTTCTGTTTATTCTGACGGTCAGGACTTTTACAGGGGCCAGGCCCTTAATGCGTCGGCCCACTGGAACACGTCCAGCATAATCGGGGCCTCTGTTCTGATAAATGACAGCCAGACAGGCCTTCAGCAGGAATACAATATAACAGGCCTGTTTGCAGGGAACTATACGAACTATACCATAAACCTTTCTAATACATCGATGTTTCCTGCGGGCGCTAACTACACTGTTAAGATAAAGGCCAAGGATAGTTATTATCAGGAGAACACGACCTATACAACCCACTGGTTTTATTTATGGAGCAATGCGAATGTCACTGAGATGGCCATAAACGAGAGTGCGAATGGAAGCAGCAGCACAATAGCCAATGGAACATCTTTTAAGATCATGTGCATGGTGCTGGACAATGAGAGCAACTATTCTGTTTCTGGATATAATGTGAGCTTCTATGCAAACGGAAGCTATATAGGGTCAAACCTTACCAATTCCACGGGATGGGCCTTGCATAATTACACAGACAATTCCACAGGCCCTGGGAATTATACCCTGGAATGCAACATAACAAACCAGTCTGATATATTTTACGGGGATTCTGTCGGCAATGCCAGCATGCTGCTTACTGTTATAACAGACCCATACGAGCCTCTTATTAACAGTGTGTGGTTTCAGGAGCAGAATGTCAATACAGCAGAGGCCAATCTTTATGCGAACCTGACTGTTTATGCAAACATAACGGATAACCTGACATATGTGGCCTCAGCAAACGTGACCATAAACTATCCCAATGGAACAGTGGCCAATGCTACCATGACCCAGAACACAAGCGGGAGTGATATATGGTATTTTGTTTTTTATGAGAATGACACAGGCCCTGCCATAAACCAGACAGGGGCCTATAACATAAGCATAACAGCATTTGATGTTTCCGGGAATTCAAACCAGAGCTCAAACAGCACATTCACTGCTTACAGCAACTATACTGTGCATATGGCAGATTACTATCAGGACGTGCTCTACAACAGGGGAGAGAATCTTACGCTCCATGTTCTGGATGTGAACAACCTGACTGTTCTGGATGTGAACTGGACTGTTGTGAATATAACAAAATTTGGCCAGAATGAAACAAATCTGACCAGTCCGTCCGGGAACACCAGCACATTTTTTATATATGCCATCAACACATCAGACCCTGTCGGGAACTGGACACTTTTTGCAAACGTTTCAAAGAATGGAAACACAGGAAACAGAACCTTCTATTTTAATGTGAGCAGCATCCTTTATCCGTATTTCACATCACCTGCTGGGGGCTCCTCATTTTCACGAAATGTTGATATAAATGACATTGAAACAATCACAGTAAAGGTTAATTACAGCAGAAACATAACCACCAATTACACAATGAACATAACACTGGAATGCCCTTATGCTAATTTTACTTTAAATAAATCAGCAGGCTTGAATACACATTTCAACACCTCAGGGGTGTGCTATTCACCGGGCTCAGCGGGTGAATTTGCAATCAATGTGTATGCTTCAGACAGTTACAACAATACAGGATTTGGTTCTGTAACATTAACAGCAACGGCACCAGTGCAAATCCCGGGCGGGAGCGGATACATACCTGCAGGTGACACAGGCCCCTCCTGCTCGTGCGGCAACTGGACTGATATTAACTGCAGTCCAACCGGAGGATGCCCTGAGGGATACATGTACCAGACAAGGATATGCACACCCTCAGGCTGCACAAACGAGAGCCAGTGCGTGCCCTTTACAGGATGTGTGCTGAAAAGGGATTTCAGTATCACCCTGAACAAGCAGAATGTGACAATGGACAGCGGCACGAGCTCAAAGGTTATAATAACACTTAACAATACAGGAGAAGCCAACCTGACACTCAATATAACGATTGAGAAGCAGTGCTGTGATCTTTCCCTGACAAGCATGTCAGTGAATATCTCTGAGCAGGATTTCCAGGAGTTCCCTCTGGACATCAATTCCAGCCTGCTGCAAGTCCCGGGCAATTACTCAATAACAATAAAGGCCAGATGGAAATGGGGAGGTGATTCAGGGGAGGAGGTAAAAACAATTACTGTAAATATAAACAGAAACCCGCTGCTCGACAAGCTTGATATTTTATGGCAGGATCTTGGAGAGCTGGAGGCCCGGATACAGGAGTATGCAGCATCTGGTCTAGGCGTGGCAGCCCTTCAAAACTCGGCAGAAGAGATAAGGCAGGCCCTGGATGAGGCCAATGACAGTATAGCAGCCAATCAGATCAATGTCCTGGAGAGCAGGATAAATTTTGCATTTGACAGGATAAACAATATCCGGAAGGGTATTTCAGGCCTTGAGATGCAGAAGCTGCTTTTTGATTACAAATGGTATATAATAGGAGGGATTATAGCCGTGTTTATTCTTTCCTATCTTGCCACCCAGGTAATTGTCCCATACTACAGGTTAGGAAAAGAGATAAGGGCCCTAAGATCCAAGGAAAAGGCCCAGGTTCAGGGAAGGGTGGTGACAGAGAAGGATTATTTTTCAGGCAGGATGACAGAAGAGGCCTTTAACAAGATTTTGATGGAAAAACAAACAAAGATTCTTGATACAAGAGGAAAGCTAAGGCAGAAGCTAGAGGAAAGATCAGAGCTTATAAAATCAAGGCTCACACCAAGGGCTGTGGGAAAATGGATAAAATCAGGCCTAAAGAGACTTTTAAGAAAAAAGGAATAATCCCGGCAATCTAAAATGATATAAATCTAAAGGAACAAAGTAATATTATGGACGAGGAAAAAAGACTGTCCACCGGCATACAAGGACTTGATGAAAAAATGGAGGGTGGCTTTGTTAACGGGAGTGTGAATCTTGTAACAGGAAAAACAGGAACAGGAAAAACCTCAGTCTGCATATCCTACCTTTATGCCGGCGCCCGGGCAGGAGAACCAGGCGTCTACATAACAACAGAACAGCATGTGGATGATGTAAAAAAGGATATCAAAAAAATGTTTGGCTGGGATCTGGACGCCCTGGAAAAGAAAAGGCTGATGTCTTTGGTTTCAATAAAACCAGTGCTCCCGACCAAGACAGTAACACCAGATAAGCTTGCCCAGATGATAAAGCTTCATGTCTTCAATGTTTCCACCAAGGTCCAGAAGGCTGTTATGGAAATAAGGGCAAAAAGAGTTGTTCTGGATTCTGTTTCAATGATCGAGATGTTCATAAAGGATGAATATTCTGCAAAGGCGGCCCTTATGCAATTCGTGGACACGCTAAAATCACTTGGCGTAACATCCATCCTTACAGGAACTGTCGCTGAAACATCAGAAGAGCTTTCAGGAAAGGGCATCATAGAGTACCTTGTTGACTGCATAATAAAATTAAGTTTCATTCCTATAACAGAGGAATTCAAAAGAACACTTCTTATCAGAAAGATGAGGAGAACAGATCATTCCCACCTTGTGCACCCGTTTGAATTCACAAACAATGGATTAAAACTAATAGATATCAAAAATATCTAAACCTCTGGTTTTTTAACCACTATCCCATTATCAGTTATCTCAAATGGATATACATCCTTTCCATGGTCGGTTCTTCTCATTTTCCTTATCGTAAGGCTTCTGCTGTATTCTTCCCCGATGCCCAGGTAATTCAAAACAATGATACCATCAACAATATACTCCGCAACACCGAACCTTGACAATACCTTTGACTCCTCAGGTATCTCTGTTGTTATTATTCCTGTGCAGCCATCGTGCGTTTTCATAGTGTTAACAATACCAAAAAGTCTTCTCCTTACCTGTGAAACATCACCTATAGTAAGACCCATCACAGAAACAGAGTCCAGAACCAATCTCCTGGCCTTAAGGCTCCCAAGCTCGCTCAGTATAACAGCACCTATATTGTTAATCTGCGCAGGATCATGATAAAGTATTCTGAACAGACCCTTCTTTTCATATTTCTCAAAATCCCAGCCGAAATTCATCACATCGTCCTTTATATCTGTGGGGTCTTCCTCTAATGTTATGTAAACACAGGGTTCCCCCCTCTTAAGCCCCTCCCATAGATACTGGGAACAAAAAATGGTTTTTCCAGTGCCTGTAGAACCACTGAGCATATAAACAGAACCCTGAATGAACCCGCCTTGCAGAAGACTGTCCAACCCAGGGACCCCTGTCTTGATCCTTTTTGTTATCATACTTTTATTTTGTTTTTAATATATTTAAATTAAAATCCACTGATCTGTGGTCAGTGGTTCCCAGCAAGGTAACGGCTAATAGGAACCAGCC
>CAYNRQ010000064.1:0-6039 GCA_964399875.1 uncultured archaeon | reverse complement strand
GAATGCTCTCAAACAATTAACCAGGAGCTCCGCATCCCGCCAGTCTTATTAACCAGTTGTGTGTGACTGGTGGTAAGGAGCTAATCAATTAACCGTTTGAGATCAGAATTCCACTGATTCCCAGCAAGATAAGGGCTAACAGTTGCCGTGCGAAATTCTCTCAACTTAACCAACTACTGTTTGAGATTTAAAGACTTGATTATGTCCTGAACAGCCTGTTCTGGTTTTTTCCCTGTGGTATCAACCTCCAGGACCCTTTTGCCTGATTCCAGGGCCTCTGTCTTGATTATCTCCATTATTTCTGCAAGAACATTCTCTTCTACTTTTTCCTTTCTCCATCCCTTATTCCTCAGCCTGTCTCTCAATTCCTTTGGTTTTGTTCTGAGTATTACAACAAAATCAGCAGGCATATCATGTGCATAGTGCGATTCCAAAACAAGATTGTCACCCATCTTGTCTATTTCCCTGGCTGTTCTATCTATATCCACTATCTTGCATCCCCTTTTCTCATCATAACCATTATAAAGATTCTTTTCCTCAGCGAGCTTATTCAGATCAATAAGATTATAACCCAGCTTTTCTGCCAAGAGCTTTGCAATCTTTGTCTTTCCTGTACCCGGAGTTCCAGTTATGCTGATTATACTCATATTTAAGTTTAGGTATTCAAGATATAAAAGAACAGGCATATAAGATTGCAAATGATTATGAAAATACCATTGTATTCACTGGTGAAACTGACAGTATTAATTTTTATATAATAAGCTACAACCATCATTTATTAACCGGTTGTAATGAGCTTAACAACTTGAGATTAAGAACACATTACCATTTAATGCTTAAAAACATAAACGTCAATATAAACATAAGGTCTTATGGCTGAGGAAACTGACATCTGGACAGAAAAATACAGGCCAAAAAAACTAGATGAAGTTATAAACCAGAGGCACGTAGTCGAGAGGTTAAAGGTGTGGGTTAAGCAGGGCTCCATACCAAACATATTATTTGCAGGACCTGCTGGCGTCGGAAAAACAACAATGGCTCTTTGTGTTGCCAGGGAACTTTTTGGTGAATACTGGAAAGAAAACTTTCAGGAGACCAACGCCTCGGATGCAAGGGGGATCGATGTTATAAGGGGAAGGATAAAAGAATTTGCCCAGATCAGACCAATAGGCTCCAAATTCAAGATTATATTCCTTGATGAAAGCGACAGCCTAACACCGGAGGCCCAGCAAGCATTGAGAAGGACAATGGAAAAATTTTCCAGTGTTTGCAGATTCATACTCTCTGCCAATTACTCAAGCCGGATAATAGAGCCCATACAATCAAGAACAGCTGTTTTCAGGCTCAGGGGTCTGGATAAAGAGCATGTGGAAGAATATATTAACAGAATAATAAAAACCGAAAAGATAAACGCAACAAAGGACGGGATTGATGCTGTATATGAGATATCAGAGGGCGATCTTAGAAAGGCAACAAACCTTTTGCAGGCCTGCGCTACATCACCTAAGGTAGACAGGAACATAGTATATGAGGTTGCTGCACAGGCAAAACCAGATGATGTTAAAAACATGCTTGAAAATGCATTGAATGGAAGGTTTGCTGAAGCAAAGAAAGAGCTTCACAACCTTCTTCTAGGTCAGGGCCTTTCAGGAGAGGATATAATAAAGGAGATCCATAGGCAGATCTTTGAAATAAGTTTACCAGAGCAGGCAAAGCTTGAATTGATTGAGAAGATAGGTGAGTTTGAATTCAGATTAAATCAGGGCGGCTCAGAGGATATTCAGCTGGAGGCCTTGCTTGCGCAATTTTTAAAGTACAAGAAAAATAATTAATCTGACCATTAAATAAAATGCAAGTTTTTTAAGTTGTTCACATTAATTTATTTATGTTAAATCAATATTTTTAACCAATGTGATATTATGAAACTGGTTTTTTTGGGGCCACCGGCAGTTGGCAAGGGAACGCATGCAGGGGATGTTGCCGAGCACTACGAAATACCCAAGATATCCACAGGGGATATGCTAAGAGAAGAGATAAAAAAGGAGACAGAACTCGGCAGAGAAGTAAAAGAGATAATAGACAGGGGCGATCTTATACCTGATGATATGATGGTAAGGATCCTGAAGGAAAGGATATCCCAGGATGACTGCAAAAAAGGATTCATCCTTGACGGGTTTCCCAGGACCATACCGCAGGCAGAGGCCCTGGAAAAAATAACACATATAGACCTTGTGGTGAATTTCCAGGCTTCTCACAGAACCCTTATGGAAAGGATGACAAACAGATTAACCTGCAGGAAGTGCGGGGCCATATTCAATACGCTTTTTATAAAACCAAAAAAGGAGGGGGTGTGCGACCAGTGCGGCGGCGAACTTTACCAAAGGGAAGACCAAAAACCAGAAGCAGTTGAAAAAAGGCTAAGGGTTTATAAAGAGCAAACAGCCCCCCTTATAGATTATTACAAGGAAAAGGACCTGCTTATAGATTTCAATGCAGAGGGACCTAAGGAAGACGTATCAAAAAGATTATTCAAGCTGTTAAATGAAAAACTGCATAAGAAGGTTTAGTTTGCAAGGTTAAAGATATGAAAGGAAGACTGGTTGTTATTGAAGGGATAGATGGTGCTGGAACAGAAACACAATCAAAACTACTTCTTGATTATCTTAATAATGAGGGAACGCCTGCAGAGAGATTATGTTTTCCTGATTACAAACACCCAATAGGAAGGTTTATACATGAATATCTGCATAAAAAATTTGATCTAAGGAACGAGACTCTGGTGCTGTTACATCTGGCTGACATGGAGAAAGACAAAGAAAAAATAAAGAAATGGATTGAGGAAGGAAAGATAGTTATTGCAGACAGATACATAACAAGCACAATGGCCTACCAGGGTTTTGCAGGATTCCCTCTTGATAAGATAGTGAAGCTCGCTGAATTTTTTGAGCTTCCAAAACCAGATCTTGTTATCTACCTTAAGGTTTCTGCAAAGACATCCATGAAAAGAAAATTCAAGGAGAAGAATGAACTGGACAGGAACGAAGAGAACAAAAAAATGCTTGACAATCTTGGGGCTTTTTATGAAAAACTCGCAGCAGGCAATATTTTTGGAAAATGGGCTGTGATTGATGGGGAGAAACCCAAAGAAGACGTTTTTTCTGATGTCAAGAAACACATGGATTTGTAATTTTAATATCCATTAGAGATAATAATTAAAAATGAAAAAGTTTGTGTTGTTTATAGCGCTGGGCATATTCTTACTCTTTGCTGTAATACAGGGATGGGTAGGTTTTCAGAACATAATAGAGTATTTTTTTAAGATAAATATAGTCTATATTCCTTTAATCCTGCTTATACCTTTTATTGTTATCCTTATCTGCGGTGTAAGATGGAATATGCTTTTAAATAGTCTGAAAATAGAAACAAATTGGAAAAGTATTTTCAAATCTGTTTTTATTGGCAACATGGTTGCAAATATAACACCTGTATCAAGGTTTGGCGGTGAACCAGTAAAGGCCTATGTGATATCAGAGGATCTGGGTGTTCAGAAAAGAAGTGTTTTTGCTAGCGTCGTTACTGATTCTATGCTGGAATCCTTTTCGGTTATGCTGCTTTCCTTTTTCGCTGTTCTGACACTGGTTTCTTTTAGAGCTGATATGATCATATTCTTTGGTTTATTGGGAATATTTTTTGGAGCCATGTTTTTCTTTTTGTTTATAATATACAATGAAAAAACATTAATGAAGTTTTCCAGAAAGATTGCCGGCCTTGTTGCCCGTTTCTCAAAAAAACATGCAAGAAAAATCCCGGCATCAGCCAGAAAGTTCAGGAAGCAATTCAAAAATATAGAAAACAACAGAGTCTTAATAACAAAAACATTTGCCCTTTCTTTGGTGGAAAGGCTGGTAGAGGTTATTGGTTTTTATATAATAGTTATAGCAATGGGCATCCCATTCGATCTTGTTTCCTCTGCCATGGTAATAGGTACAGGCGCCCTTGCAGGAACAATACCCCTGCTTCCGGGCGGGCTTGTTCTGTATGAATCATCTTCTATCATGGCTCTGCAGGTGCTTGGTATCCCAGCAACCATGGGAACAGCCCTCATCCTCATATGGAGAGCAACCATGTATGGTATTTTAACGATTACAGGAGCAATAGTCACATGGGTGTCCAGTGCAAAGCTCATGAAGCTCATGAGATAGCTACCAAGGCCTTCTTGTCACATGCATGGCATAACCTATGAGGTTTGCTATCCAGTGGAGTGTAGGTGTCAGAACAAGCAAAAGCACAAACCACTGATATTTTATAGGTATTAACAATGCAGCAAACAACATAGCAAAGATCAAAAACATTTCCTGATCAAGTAAAAATGCAGGCCTTCCTCTTTCCAGTCCTATTCTCCTCTTTATGAAGGACCCTACGGAATCACCAACCATTGCACCAAGACCAAGAAGGAAACCCGTTCCAAGCCACATGTGAGCAATAAACAAGGGTACAGGTGATATATCCCATGGAAGGAAGGGGTATGCAAACTGCTCAACAAGGGCTATTATTGTGCCGAAAAGGATGCCGATAAAGAGGCCTTCCCATGATTTTCCATCACCCAGGAGCCTGTTCTTTCCAAGCACTCTTCCCCCATCTATTGGATGCCTGCACCATTTTTTAAAGACAGGAACCAGGCCGTTGGCTGCATAAGCCGGAAGTATACACCACACAGCCTCAACCAGAATGTAGATGTTGAAGATATCCAGTACCATTTTATTATTTTAAGAATGATGATTAATAAAAACTATAAAAAAAGAACTTGAGAAAATTATGGAATTCCATGGCCATCTTGGAATGTGGGCTGCAGTGGGCTTCGTTGCAGGCTCTTTTGCCATGGAAAAACTAAGGCCTGAAAAAATAAAGGACATGGAATGTTATGTTGAACTTCCCTACAGGATTCCATACTCCTGCCTGCTTGACGGGATACAGGTCTCGTCTTCCTGCACAATAGGAAAGCGCAATCTTAGATTCGCTGACATGAAAAAGGAACCAAGAATTGTGTTTGAAAACAAAAAAACAGGCCAAAGGCTTGATCTTGTATTAAAAAAGAAAATAAAAAAGGAAATAGACAAAAAGCAAGGCCATGAAAAGGAGCTTGAGAATACAGGATGGATACTTTCCTTAAAGGCCGATAAAATATTCATCTTAAGGGCCGGTAGATCAGCGGTGCATGGGTGCTAAAGATCGCTGCCTTCGCATGGAATCTCGAAACAGGCAGAGGCCGTGGGTTCAATGAAGACTTGACGGTTATACCTCTTGTTTCAGGCCGTCTTTCTTAGGGATTCCCACCCGGTCCATTGGGCATCATCCTAAACTGCAAAATATCTATACTATACCTCTTAAATCCATGTTCATAACTTTTTGCTGTCGCAAGAATCCCATCCTTGTAACCATCATCAGGGACGGGGTTTAACAAAAAATGCATCTCCACTGACAATAAGCTTATACAAGACCTTTATGTAATCATGTTTATTTTACTTTAAACAAGTCTCACGTACCAGATGTTCATGCCATAATTCCTTAGTTTATGATAAATCTTAACCAACCTGTCAGCAATGACTTCCGCAGATTGTTATTCTCATATGGGCCTGGGGAGAATCGAATTCGGGCAGATATAAGATCTGTCTCCCGACCCCTGCGTTATCAGCGCAGTGCTCTAACCACTACTCACCCACCTCACTTCCATGAGGGGATACTGAGCCACAGGCCCTGAAAACCAACGGCTTTGTTCAATCTAACAAGCCGTTGCCTTTCGACGCTCCCGGAGGGATTTCCACCCGAGAGAGGGAACACATTTCCCTCTCTAAGGGATTACTCACCCTTTAATTCCAGGGAAGTAATGCCTTAGAAGGACACGACTTGCAGATTTGCGTCCGAAGCCCTTCTCGGCTTTGAACCCTCGTTTCGAGGTCGAGAACCTCGGGTCCTTGACCGGACTAGACGACAGGAGCAAAACTTATTCTCAAACGGTTAATTGATTAGCTCCTTACCACC
>CAYNRQ010000063.1:0-6243 GCA_964399875.1 uncultured archaeon | reverse complement strand
AGTGACTGGTGACTGTTAGCGATTACCTTGTTTGGAACCACCGGTCAGAGACCGGGGAACTGATTTGAATAATCTATATCACTGTCTGAACCATTTTATATCCTTTATTCTTTCATTATTTTTATTTATATCACCTGAGATTACTTCACACTTGAAGCGTGAGTCCCCATTTAAGATGCGCTCTTTTTACAACCTCCTCATTTCTTCGGGAATCTTGTCATCCTTTATAACGCCTATAACAATAACATGCTGTATCTTTTTTCAGACACACATCATTCCTTAACAGATATTGCTCCGACAGGGCAGAAATTAATGCATATTTTGCATGTGGTGCATTTATCATTACAGATCAGTCCGTGCTCTGTCAGTGTGAGGGCTAATTGCGGGCAAACAGCTACACAACCAGAGCAACGCAGACACTTGTTTTTATCTGCCTTTATCATAATACTAATATTCAACAAAAGTTTATAAAAATGCAACACTATTCATGGGTTCAAAAAAATAAAATAAAAACTAAAAAAATAAAAAAGGATGATGATTTAACATCATAATCCTTATTTTTAAGCGCTTGGTGTTTTTGACAGATTATAAACTGCTTTTAATGCTACTATCAAAGCTGCTGGGCTTACAAATACCACTATGTAGCGGAATATGCTTGTTAATGTTGTTCCTAATGGAGAGATCAATGTGTCTAAAGGGCTTAAACTCATCATTATTCCTCCAGACATCAAAGCGATTGCTGCTATAAGGAAATTAAAGATGTCTTTGTCTTGTATGTTCAAAAATCCAACGACCAGTCCTAGTATTACTAATACTAATGCTATCCATTGCCCTGATGTGGTTGCAATTCCTCCCGTGATGCCTGCTGCAAGTCCTGTTATTATTGCTATCACTACGCCAAGGATAAATGCCCATTCTCCTATTTTTTCATTTACCATTTAATACCACCTTGTTATTATATATGGTTGCTGGTTGCATATAAATGCATATTCGACGATTAGCGAATTACTGGCTAAGACTTCTCAGAGATAAACCTCAATACCCGCACCGATTATTAACAATATAATTCCAAATATCAGTATCTTTAAAGCATCAATAATCACTGTATTTAAAATACCTGTATTTATTTTTCCTATCCTTAGCATTCTTATGATAGCAGCTGATATAAGTCCACCTGCAAGTGCTGCACAGATATAGCCGGCAATCTCAGGTATGCCATGGGGCAAGAACTTTAAACCCACAATGGGCAACCCGTACCATAGTTCTTTTGAAAGATGCCCTATGAGAACACCAAGAACAGAAGCATTCCATGCTATTATAAAAACTGCACCCGCGCCAAAAAGGAAGGAAAAAAGGAAGGCGAATGCCATGACCCCCAGGTTGTTTCCCAGAACTTTTCCAAAGCTTAAAACATTCCCTGTCACTGCGCCTGACACTCCATAACTTTGGCATAGCTCAGGGTTGTAATGACATACATGACCAATTCTGTATTTTTGGCAGATATCCAGTTCATAATGGAATGTGCAGACAGAATCATACTGAACCGTAAAGAATGTGTCTGGTATTTTTATGCCAAAGAACGGGATTGTTATGGGAATAATCAGAGCCCATATAGCAAAAGAAAGTGTAATGCCTGCGAAATAAAAAAGGAATATAAGAAGATCCGTTTCGTGCCTTTCCCAGAATTTCTTTTCATAATGTTTCTTTATAAAATCTTCTTCCAGCATCTCTTCTTTTTTGATCAAAAGTGTTACAAAAAAAGCAGACGGGATAATTGTAAACAAGACGGCAAAAATTCCCCCTAGATTTACCATAGTCCCTGAGAAATATATTGAAAATGCTATCTTAGCACTTGTGATTATTGCAACAGTAGATATAATAAAACCCCAGAAAAAAGCAACATGGGGCCTTTCGCTTATCTCTTTAAAATTTACCAAGGATTCTAGCATGTTATATTATTGGCCTGAATGAAATTTATAGTTTTAAGACATCCTTTCTGAATTCATAAACACCTGGCTTTTTTCCCCTCTTTTTTGCTCTGTATATCCACCTTATGCCTTCAATAGCGCCAGTACCAAAGGCATCTCTGTTGCTTGCGCTATGTTCCAATATTAATCTTTCATAATCACCGGATTCAGGGGAAAAAACAATTCTGTGCCACCCTGTAACAGATCCCACTCTTCCACCAAGAACATCGACTTCATTATCCTGTCTTTTGTTTCTTCTTTCATAAACTGCCTTTTCTTTCCCCGAAAGGATATTAACAACAATGCTGCCAAGCATCTGGGCGGTTCCTGAAGGCGAGTCTTTTTTTCCTGTATTATGCAGTTCTAGTATACCCGCATCATAACTCCATGATCTGAGTTTCTTTGTCACGTACTCTGTGGCGGCAAACAGTACATTAACACCTATTGAGAAATTGGACGCATAGAGTATTCTTCTTTCATTCCACTTTGCTATTGCTTTCATTTCTTTCATCTTGTCATACCAGCCGGTTGTTCCTATTACAGAATCAATTCCTTTTTCTGAAATATCTCTTATGTTATCCAATACTTCATCTGGTTGGGTGAAATCCACATAAACCATTCTTTCAGCGTCTTCATCTTCTGGAAAAAAGCAATCAACTCCTCCAAAATCAACTCCAATAACATCGCCTACTCTTGGAGCCGTATCTATTCTTGCCACGATCTCCATATCATCTGCTTCAGAAATGAGTTTTTTCAGAACGTTTCCCATTCTTCCTCTATCGCCGCCCAAAGCAACAAGTATTTTCTTTCTCATTAAGAAAATTAACACTAAAATTTAAATAAGAATCCACTGGTATCAACAAATCAACAAGCGGTCTGCACAGGTAGCCATGAGAAATTTTCATCTCTTCAAAAACGAGCACGATCTCTTGTCGCAGTATAAGGGAAAAAACTAAATGCTCTCAATAATTAACCAACAGCTACATATCCCCCACCTCCCAGTCTTATTAACCAATTATATGTGACTGGTGGTGAGAGCTAACAAACTAACTGTTTGAGAAGTATGTTTATCATGAACCAATCTATTTTTAAACATTCACCAATATATAATTAAAGCATGGTTAGATTAGAAAAACTTGTTATACAGGGTTTCAAAAGCTTTAAGAGAAAGGCCTCTGTACCCTTTCCACCCGGCTTTTCTGTTATTACAGGACCAAACGGAAGCGGCAAGTCCAACATTTCAGATGCTATATGTTTTGTTCTGGGAACGTCAAAATCAAGGACGCTGAGAGCCAAAAAAACACAGGATCTTGTTTTTCATGGAAGTAAAAATAAACCCGGTTCTGATTATGCAAATGTTACGCTACACTTTGATAATTCTGATAAGATTTTGCCATTCAAGGAAAGATCGATCTCTATAAGCAGAAGACTTAACAAAAAGGGGGTGAGCACATACAGACTGAATGGCAAGGTTGTTACAAGACAGCAGATAGTTGATATTTTCTCCCAGGCACATATACAGCCTGATGGCCACAACATAATTCAGCAGGGTGATGTTAACCAGATCGTGGAAATGGATGCGACAGAAAGAAGAGAGATAATTGATGAGATATCAGGCATATCTGAATATGATGAGAAAAAACAGAAGGCCGAGAAAGAGCTGGGGAAAATAGAGGAAAAGATAAGGGAAGCTGAAATCATACTGCAGGAAAAAACACAGATAATGGAAAAAATAAGGAAGGAAAGGGATGCTGCCTTGGAGTATAAAAGGCTGGAATCTGACCTGGAAAAGATAAGGGCATCCCTGATCTGGAAGGCCTATACAGGCAGTGAAAACAGTTTAAAGAGGGTGGATGATAAACTCGCAGAAAAAACAGCAGAATCTGACAAACTTGAAAAGGAAATAAAGGATCTTGACAAAAGGCTTGCTGAAGAGGAGAACAAACTGGAATCCCTGACCAGAAATGTTATAAAGGCATCGAGCCAGATAGAGGTTACAAAAAGGGTTGCAAGACTGCAATCAGAAATTGAAAGGCTGAGGGATAAGATAGAGTCAGAGGGAAGGGAAATCCGCAGGCTTGAGGATATGATGGAAAAGTTAAAGACAATGGACAGGAGAGTAAACCCTGCTGTAAAAGCTGTTTTGAATATGAAGGGTGTTTGCGGAAAACTGTCTGATCTTATAGATATTCCAAAAGAATATGTTGTTGCTGTGGAGGTTGCGGCCGGTGCACACATGCAGGATGTTGTTGTTGATTCCATGGATGCTGCTGTTAAATGCGTTAAGTATCTAAAAAAGAACAGGGTTGGTAGGGCAAGATTCTTGCCGCTCAATATAAGGTCCTCAATAAAAAAACCATTACCTCCTGGTGCGATTGGCTGGTTGTCTAATCTGATAAAAAGAGAGCCAAAGTATGCTGCTGTAGTAGAACATGTTTTGGGTACAACTGCATGCGTTGAAAATATTGACATGGCCAAGGATATCAATAAGAAGTACAGAATTAGGATGGTTACGCTGGACGGTGATCTGCTTGAAGCCTCTGGGGCTGTCACAGGTGGTTTTTATAAAAAAAGTGTTGTTGCACCAGAGATAAATAAATATGCTGATCAGAAGAAAAGGATTGAGAATGGAATCAGGGATATGGAGATACAGTTAAAAGGGATGAACAAGGAACTGGAAGAGCTTGCGGAAAAAGAGAGGAAGACGCAAAGCATAAGCCTGGAGAAAGACAGGATAAGAATTACAGAGGCATTGAATAAGGTAAGGGAAAAGAGAAACAGTTTTTATGAAAGAAGACTTATTCTTCAGCAGGAGATTGGAAAGCTTAATATACAAAAGGCAAGGCTCGAGGCGCAATCAGAGAACCTGAAGCTGCAGTGGAAAAAGAAAAAGGATCTCAAACCAGAAAAGCTTAAGCCGTTTGTAGACATGGGTGTTTCCTTACTAAAAGAGAAGGAAGCTGAGATAACGGATAAAATGGGCATCTTAGGTATTGTTAATCTAAAGGCCATTGAGGATTTTGATGCCATAAAAACAGAGTTTGATGAATTTAAAGGAAAGGTGGACAAAATTGTGGAAGAAAGAGGTATTATATTAGATACTATAAACAAAATAGAGATGAAAAGAAGAGAGACCTTTAATCATACCATGAGGGAGATATCAAGGAATTTTAAGCAGATTTATTCTGAACTAACAAACGGGGATGCTGAGTTAGCCCTGGATGATCCTGAAAACATAGAATCTGGTTTATTGATAAAGGCATCGCCACCAGGGAAGAGGCTTTTGCATATAGACAGCATGTCTGGTGGTGAAAAAACTTTAACTGCTTTTGCTTTTTTGTTTGCTATACAAAAGCACAGGCCTGCCCCATTCTATATATTGGATGAGGCAGATACAACATTGGACAGTATTAATACAAAAAGAATTGTTAAATTATTAAAAAAGCAATCAAAAGAAACCCAGTTTATAATTATTTCTCACAATGATACTTTGGTTAGAGAAGCAGATCAGATATATGGAATCACTATGGAAGACGGGGAGTCCAAGATAATGGGCATAGAGCTGCCAAAGGAAAACAACTGAATTTCAGTTTCTGCTTTGCTTTTTCCATTTTTTGATTTAATCATATGATATATCAGTTATTACTGCTTTATCTAATGCTGCATTCGAAAAGGTATCCCATGTATCGGTTAGGAAATACCACAGAGCCTTGAGAAGGGTATTGGATGGGGTCAAACCAAAGCATAGAGAAACCATAGCAGTTGATGAGACAAAGCTAAAGGTCAAGGAAAGCTGGTAATAGTGTATGCTGCAATAGATGTTGAAACAGAGGAAATCCTTGCTATCAGGGTAACGCCTGATAGAAGCGAGTTACAAACATGCCTGTTCATGAGGGAAGCCAGAAAGAAACGCATTGGCAAAACCAAGGCGCTGACAGATAGGGGACCTTGTATACAAAGTGGGGCCTGAGAGGATTTGAGCATGGACACATGACCTTTGGGTTGAGAAACAGTATAGAGGTGGTTCAGAACTATGAAGGGGAGAACTTTAATAGCGGAATAGAGAATTTACAAGCCTTTCTTGAGGTATTCATGGGGTTGTATAACCTCACTAAAGGCTTTTAAGTTAACAGTGTGCACAGGATAGACTGAAATTTTCTCAAACGGTTAATTGATTAGCTCCTTACCACCGGTCACATACAATTGGTTAATAAGACTGGTGGGATGCGGAGCTCTTGGTTAATTGTTTGAGAGCAATTCCGCATAGTGACTGGTG
>CAYNRQ010000062.1:0-6329 GCA_964399875.1 uncultured archaeon | reverse complement strand
CTCTCAAACAATTAACCAGGAGCTCCGCATCCCGCCAGTCTTATTAACCAATTGTATGTGACTGGTGGTAAGGAGCTAATCAATTAACCGTTTGAGACCAAAGGTTTTCTGGTTCAACATAATATATTAAGATTTTTCAGAAACTTATCCAGACTTTTCTTAGGTATCCTCGCGCCTGCTGCCTGCGGGTGACCGCCGCCAGAGCCGCCAACACTCTCTGCTGCATTTTCTATCAATTTGTTTAATCTCATTTTTTTATCCCTTGATCTTATTGTTATGTCAAGATGGTTTCTCCTTCTGTATATGCAAAGGCCTATTGCTGTGTTTGCCGCTGTGGCTGAAAACAATGCCGCCTGTCCCCTGAACCCAAAGAAATGAACATCCTTGGAATATGCAATCTTGCCATAAACCTTAACATGCTTTTTTATTACATCATACAGGTCAAACTCATCATTAACTGCCTTCTTTGCTGCCATCACAAGACCGTCCACATCAGAGGGGTTGTCACCGTTTGCCAGAACCCTGACTATCTTTCTCTTCTCATCATAACTTGTGAATTCCTCCCTTTTTATCCCAAGAACAATAGTGGAGACCTCAAAATAAATGGCCCTCCTGTCCCAGTTCTTTATCCTGTCACTCACAAACTGCGTATTCTCTGTGTAATCACCTATGGCCCCGTAAAGAGCAGCCCACACCCTTTCCCTTGGGATCTCCTTCTGGTAGTATTTAAATATCAGTTCAGAGGCACTGGCCTTTTCATCATGAACAAAAACATCCACATTTTTCTTTATTTCCTTTTCATTAATACTGTCAGGAATAACATGGTGATCAAAATACAAAACCTCGGCCTTTTTTTTCCCAAGGATTTTAACTATATGAGGCCCGTCTGTCTTGGTCATGGCTATGTCGGTTATTATTATAATATCAGCCTTGATCTCACTAAGATCACGCATAAAAGAAACAGGTTTTGTAAAGAAAACCTCGGCCTTTGGGAACCTGGAGAGCGCTATGGCTCCTGCGCAAATACCGTCGCAGTCTGCGTGGGTGAGTATTATGGTTTTCATATTATCCTTTAAAATATATATGCTGGATTGGCTAAATATTAATATGGGTCTTAGATTAAAATTAATTTTAAGTATAGTTATCGCATTTTTAGTATATTTCATTATTGCCGCATTTAATCAGATGCTTTTTTGCATTGGGGGGATTATTTGCCCATTTAATATTAACTCAACAATTGAGTTAATGGTCAGTGGTTTTCTTCCTTACGGTATTCCTATTATTATAGGGTCTTTATTGATAACTTATGTTATAATGTGTCTTTTTGAAAAGAAAAAGGGAAACTCAGCTGTTTTTTGTATTGTTATTTTTATCATACTTGTTTTTTCATTCAATTTTTTGGATTATACGGTTCATATGGCTGTCTGGGCTTTGCTGATCTTTATTATTGGTATAATTCTATTGGTTTGGGAAGTCCTGCTGGGTAAAAGAGAAAAGAAAAAGCCTGAAAAAAATCCGCGACAGAAAGCTAGTACCTTTCGGCCCTAACCGAAGAAAAACCATGTTTTATTAATAAGCAACACCAAATTATATAACATGAACTCAACAAATGCTGTTTTGGTGGTAATACTGATCCTGGCTGTAGCAACAGCTGTATTTGTCTATCACAAACCACCCCTGACTGATATTCCTGCCGGTGTGGAAGCATTCACATCAGAAGAGGATTTCAAGGCATATATAGAGGAATCTGCATTTACTGGTGCGTCTTACTATGGCGGCATGTGGAGTAGTATGGCAAGAGGTGATCTTGTTGAAACCAGCATGCCTATGCAACCAGTTCCTGAAGGCAGTGTAAAAGGAGGTCTGGGAGATGCGGAGGAGCCGTCCAGGATCTCAGAAACCAATGTCCAGGTTTCTGGCATAGATGAGCCGGATATAGTCAAGACAGATGGAAATAACATTTACTTTTCATCCCAGAGCTACAGGTATTACTGGACATCCGGATGGGAAAGACCTTATTACTATCAGGGGAAGATAGATTTAATAAAAGCATTCCCTGCCTCAGAGCTTGAGGCCATATCCAAGATAAACAAGAGCGGTGACCTGCTCTTGGTGGATAACACTTTGATAATTTTCGCACCTGACAAGATCTATGGTTATGATGTGTCTGACAGTGAAAACCCTGTAGAGTCATGGAGCATGGAGCTGAACAGCAGTATCGTGACTGCCAGACTTTATCAGGGCAAGGTCTACCTCATAACAAGAAAGAACATCAACCAGTACGCACCATGTCCTATAGTTCCTCTAACAAGAACAAACGGTGCTCCTGTTGAGATAACATGTAACAGAGTTTACCACCCAATACATCCTAGTCAGACAGACATAACATACAATGCAATAGTATTCAATCCTGTTGACGGAAGCATAGAGGATTCTGTCTCATTCGTGGGTTCCTCATGGTCATCCACAGTGTACATGTCAGAGAACGCTATATACGTAACCTATCCATATTCTGCTGATATGATGGATATGATTATAGACTTCCTGAAGGAAAAAGGAACCGATCTTGTCCCTTCACAGCTCATAGCTGACCTGGAAAGGATAAACAACTATGATATAGGCATGCAGGCCAAGATGATAGAGTTCCAGACAAGGTTCATGGAGTACCTCAATTCTCTTAGCAGGGATGAGCAGATGAGGATACAGAATGAGTTCGCAAACAGGTTCATGAATTACTCAATAGATCATAAGAGGGAGTTCACCTACACGGGCATAGCCAAGATCGGCCTTGACATGGAAGTTGGGGGTGCAGGAGCTGTTCCAGGTACAGTCCTGAATCAGTTCTCCCTGGACGAGTACCAGGGCTTCCTGAGGGTAGCTGTAACAGTCGGTTCAAGCATGTGGGGAACAACAGGGCCAGCCAGTGCAAACGATATATATGTGCTGGACAGCGGTATGAACATAGTGGGCCAGATTCAGGATCTTGGCCTTACAGAAAGGATATACTCTGCAAGGTTCATAGGTGACAAGGGTTATCTTGTAACCTTCAGGCGGATAGACCCGTTCTATGTGCTGGATCTATCAGACCCTACCAATCCGCAGATGAAAGGGGAGCTTAAGATACCTGGCTACTCCTCTTACCTTCACCCAATAACAACAGATAAAATCCTTGGTATAGGGGAGGAGGACAGAAAGGTAAAGATATCGCTGTTCGATGTGTCTGATCCTGCAAACCCAACAGAGCTTTCTAAATACAACTTGGATGATTACTACTCAGAAATAGAGAGCACACACCACGCATTCCTGCTGGACAGCCAGCATGAGATATTCTTCCTTCCAGGAGGCAAGGGGGGTTATATATTCTCCTACAGCAGCGATCAACTGTCCCTAACAAAGGCCGTGGCCGATATCTCGGCAAGAAGGGCAATATACATAGATGATTACCTGTATATAATAGGAACAGACAAGATAGTGGTCCTGGATGAAAACACATGGCAGAAGGTAAGCGAGCTGGAAATCTCAGCCACAGGCCCTCCTGATTATATTAAGTAAAAAGTATTTATTCTACTGTTTCTCATTTAACCATGCTTCAAAGTATGGCCTGTACTGGGGATCTATCTCCTCTATTATCATGTTCGGAATATAATCATAATCAACAAAAGATTTTCCACTAAGAGTTATCATTGTAAAAAATCTTCCGGTTTTTCCAAGGTCTTTATTCTTCACCTTTTCGAAAACACTGCGCATAATAAACTCTATTCTGGAACACAACGCATATCTGTCAAGGCTTTGGTAACCAGGGATGGGATTGGTAATATTCCACGCAGAGTATTCAGCACAAACATCAATAAATTCCTTACCAAACACCATATCAGACTCAAGTTTATCAGCCACTCTGCCTTCGGCCTCAAAAAGCGCGTGCATACAGCCAACAGATCTATTCGCATATTCATCGCACACATAAGAAATGCCTATGCTTTTAATGCTTGTGCTTCCAGCTGAACTAATAAGAAACACCATGCCTCCCATATCATAGATTTTCTCCATCAAGAGCAGACTCTCTTTTGGATAATTCTCCTGCATAACTTCTTCATAACTCTTTACAATTTCATACATGGAGTTCTGTGTAGATAAAGATAAGTATGCTTTCAACTCTATGTAATCATTGCTGTTTGCAAAACCCTTTGCTTTTTCCCAGTCACAAGATGATGCGATCAACTTGTAGCGTTCTTTTTCCTCATGGCTGATGTTTTCCACTGTATCATTACATAAATATTTTATTAGGTCTATCTCTTCCTGGCTTTCAGCCTCGATAGGATACATTTCAAATGATTTTGCACTTTCAGCATATCCACTCATAAATTCAAGGGTCATAGCGCCAAGCATATGGCACATGGTATAGTAGATAAGAAATGCACCAATGAGGCTTACTATGATTAATGCCACCAAAACAGTCCTGAATTTGGGCATATTTATTATTATGTTCGAGCAATTATTAATTAATGAGATGGTTAAAGGGATTATTGGCTGTTATTATCACTTACGTGATAGGAGTAGTCACATATTACTATAGAATGCTTTTAATTCTACAAGGACAGGCCGATCCTATTAGCACTGCCATATTTGGTATTTCAAGAGGTTATATAAACCAATATGTCATACTTTCAATTCTTACGATACTGATAGGCGGTATTGTTTTTTATTTTATAAGAGCAGGACTTGCACACGCTATTTGCAAGAAAGGTTTCAAGGCCAAGGGTGATTTTAAAGAAACCCTCTATGCTTACGGTGTTTCCCATTTCCCTTTCATATTATCATATATTTCTTTTTTCCTTTTCTTTTTTGGAAACATGGGCATATTCCTTATGATATTTTTTGCCATCTTCCCTCTTCTTCTTGTGTATGCGTTCTTTGCTTACGGGCTTATGGCAACATATGGTTTAAGCGGGAAAAAGAGCGCAGCTGTTGTGGTTATGGTGGAATTGATAATACTTGCTGCCATGCTCTTTCTCCAGTGGGGCATACTGTCAATATATAGTCTTATGAACATGCAGACTTTTGGTGTTACAGGAGGTTTATAGCGTGAAGCGCACATGCTTATGCTCAATCTGCGGGGGAGTGGCCAACCCGGCATTTTCATGCAAGCTGTGCGGAGCCATCTGCTGCCCGAAATGCTTTATAGTTGGGATGGGTATATGCAAGAACTGCGCTGCTGGAAGGACCTAGTTTAGGATAGGGTCCCCTGGCTCTGCTTTTGCAGAGTTTTTGTATATTCTTAATACACCTTGAAGATAGTCCGGGTCTCCACCTCCGTTGTATCTCTCCACAGCACCGCCTGATTCTAAGTAGCCCCTGAAACCCACAGCGTTCCTTATTTCAGTTTCCCTGTATGTTATTACCTGGCCTATGTCTATCTTATCAGGATTGCATATGCCTGAATATTTGCATATTGTTCCTACTGTTGTTCCCAGATTCCTTGCGACATTGGACAGGGTATCGCCCCTTTTTATTGTATAGGTTTTTTCAGGGCCTTTTTCAATAATAATTCTTCCTGGAATAATGCCTCTCTGGATTAAATAACCCATAGCATACTTTGAGCTCACCTCAGCAGGCATTATCCCTTCCTCATCAAAATCCCATCCAGCAAAAACCTTTTTTGTCTTTCCATCCTTTGTCATGACAGTCCTGAATTTAGGAGGTACTGGTTTGTATCCATCAAGCTCATCATAACCACCCTTTGGTATCCCTGCTTCACCCCCGTCCCTCATAGCTATAAAACCAAGGTCTCCTCTGTTTCCGAACTGGGCAGGATTGCATCTGAATGCCCTGACATTGCCGTTTCTGCATTCATAAAGGCAAAGGGCCTTGAAAAGGTTTGGGTCCAGGGGCTCAAAATCAGGAACATCAGAATAGTGCTCATTCCAGAACTCAGCGCACTCTATAAAGTGAGCATCCCACATCTGGTAGTTTGGGTCCTCAAAACCATCATAAATGTTAAGAAGTATATTAGGTTCTGCTGTTGTTTCTGGCAGATTCGGTTCGCTTGGTGCCTTGGTCACTGCAGCTGCAGCAGGCCTCTGATTAGCAAACTCTTCAAGTGTCTGTTTTTCTACACCACCTTCACTGGATCTGGGATATCCCAGACTCAGAAGTGACAAAACCAAGCTTGTTCCTATTGTTAAGACTGTTTTTGTTACCGGGTACCTGCTTTTTGGTCTGCGCTGCTTCTTGGACATACTACCACTTAATAACTACTTAATAGTGAAAACTTACTTATAAACTTTACGGTCTTATATATCAGTATGCCACTATGTCACCCATGACTAAAC
>CAYNRQ010000061.1:0-6329 GCA_964399875.1 uncultured archaeon | reverse complement strand
AAGCCGGTCGCATATGCGATGCAAAGACTGCTTTGCTAAAAAGCAATTGTTTGGGTATGCAGTCAATCTCTAAGTTAAAACAGGCAGTTTTGCCCCTTTAGATAAAGAATTCACAGTGATATGCGCAAATTGTCTGCTGATCCCTTGAAACCAGTGGTTATTAACCAGAAAATCTTATTAATGTTTATATAAGTTAAAAATCATATCATGATAACATGTGCGGTATATTCGGCTACATAGGAGATGGCAAAGGAGGAAGTATAGTTGTTTCTGGATTAAAAAAACTAGAGTACAGGGGATATGATTCATGGGGCATAGCACAAAGCATTAATTCCAAAATAGATGTTATAAAGGGTGTTGGCAAGATAAGTGATATTGCCCAGAGCATGCCATACAGAAAAGATGCAGGTCTCTGCCTTGGCCACACAAGATGGAGCACGCATGGAGAGCCAAACAAAAAGAATGCGCACCCCCATACAGATTGCAAGGGTGATATAGCAATTGTCCACAATGGAATAATAGAAAACTATTCACCCCTCAAGGACATGCTTGCAAGGGAAGGTCACAGAATAGTTTCAGACACAGACACAGAGATCGTTTCACATCTTATAGAGAAATTCTATTCTGGAAACCTTGAAGAAGCTGTGAGGAAGGCTTTAAAGCTGGTTGAAGGCACATACGGCCTTGCAGTCATCCATAAGAATGAAAATAAAATAGTTGCTGCAAGAAACGGCTCACCACTTATAATAGGCATTGGCAACAACGAAATGATGGTGGCCTCTGATGCAGCAGCCATGCTTAAATACACAAACAAGGTGGTTTATCTGAATGACAAAGAAGTGGCAACAGTGACAAGAAAGGGATTCTCTGTTAAAAACCTGGACAATGAGCCTGTGCAAAAGGATATAGAAAAGATAACATGGAATCTCGACCAGATAGAAAAAAAGGGGTTCAGGCACTTTATGCTAAAAGAGATATTCGAACAGCCAGACTCTGTAAGAAACACACTAAGGGGAAGATTAAAAGAAAGGATAAAGATAACTGTTGATATTGATGTGAAAAAGATAAAAAGAATTATAATAACAGCCTGCGGCACCAGCTGGCATTCTGCTCTTATAGGAAAATACATGATAGAAGAATTGACAGCCATACCGACCGAGGTTGATTACGCGTCTGAATTAAGATACAGAAATCCTATAATGAATGAGAATGATCTCTTAATTGCTATATCACAATCAGGAGAAACAGCAGATACTCTGGCTGCATTAAGGGAAGCAAAGAAAAAACAAACAAAAACCCTTGGTATTGTAAACGTTGTTGGCTCTGCGATAGCAAGAGAGGCAGATACAGGCATTTATCTGCACGCTGGACCAGAGATAGGTGTGGCAAGCACAAAGGCCTTCACAAGCCAATTAACAGCGCTGGCTGTTCTGGCCCTTTATCTGAAACAAGAAAAAGGCATGGATATTGGTGAGGAATTCATAAAAGAACTGAAAAGCATACCAAAAAAGATAGAGTCTGCCCTAAAAAAGAATGGTGAGATAAGGAAGCTTGCAAAGAAATTTGTCAGCCATACCAACTTCTTATATCTTGGGAGGGGCTTGAATTTTCCGGTCGCCTTGGAAGGTGCCCTTAAGCTAAAAGAGATATCATATATACATGCCGAAGGCTATCCGGCAGCAGAAATGAAACACGGACCAATAGCCCTGATAGATGAAAATATGCCGGTTGTTTTCATTGTTGATAAGAACCAGACATATGAAAAGATTCTGAGCAACATGGAGGAGGTAAAGGCAAGAAAGGGTATTATAATAACAATCACATCACATGATGACAAAAAGATAAGAGACCTGTCCAGCCATGTTATAAGGATACCCAAAACAACAAACCTGTTATCCCCCCTGATAAGCGTTATTCCTGTCCAGCTTCTGGCCTATCATATAGCTGATCTGAAAGGCCTTGACGTTGATCACCCAAAAAACCTCAGTAAATGTGTTAGTGTTGAATAAACTTAATTAATATATACAATAATATGGTGTTAGCATGCAGGCAGTAATCCTATGCGCAGGAAAGTCAACAAGAACATATCCCCTTACGCTCAGTACTCCAAAACCCCTTCTAAAGATAGCTAATAAAACCATCCTAGAGCACAACCTGGAGCAATTAAGAGGTCTGGTTAACGAAGTTATAATAGTTATAGGATACAAGAAGGAAATGGTAAAGAATCTATTTGGAAACAAACACAGCAGCATAAAACTAACCTATGTGGAACAAAAGGAGCAGCATGGCACAGGCCATGCCCTTTTGCAGGCTAAAAACATCCTTAAAGACAGGTTTGTTTTACTGAATGGGGATGATCTGTATTCCAAAGAGGATATCAAGAGATGTCTCAAGCACAGATACTGCATTCTTGTTAAAGAGACAAAAAGTCCTGAAAAATTCGGCATAGTGCTGATAGATGGGAAGTCTGTGAAAAAAATACTTGAAAAACCAGAAAAACCAACAACAAACCTAACAAATACCGGTCTTTATGTCCTTGACAAAAGGGTGTTTGATTCTGAAATAAAGAAGACCAAAAGAGGGGAATATGAAACAACAGACCATATAAACAAATTGGCAAAGATTGAAAAAGTGTTTTATGAAAAGGTTTCGGATTTTTGGCTTCCTGTCGGATACCCGTGGCAGATGCTTGAAGCCAACGAATACATTCTTAAAAGAATGAAAAAATCACGAATAAGAGGAAATATAGAAAAAAATGCAACAATCAAAGGCACTGTCTTTGTGGGTGAAGAAACAACAATAAAAAGCGGATCCTATATAGAGGGGCCTGTCATTATAGGAAAGAACTGTACCATAGGCCCAAACTGTCTGATAAGACCCTGCACATCAATAGGCAATAACTGCACTGTTGGAAATGCTTCAGAGATAAAGAACAGCATACTGATGGAAAATGCAGCTGTTTCACATCTCTGTTACATCGGTGATTCTATAATAGGAAAAAACGCAAATATAGGCGGAGGAACAATAGCCACGAACTGGAGGCATGACAAAGGGAACATAAAGACAGCAATATATAAAAAGGACAAACCAACACTTGTTGACACAGAAAGAAAAAAATTCGGCACTGTTATAGGAGATAATGTGCATACAGGTGCCAATACTGTTATATATCCCGGGAGAAAAATATGGCCTGATAAAACAACTTTGCCGGGTGAAATAGTAAAAAAAGACAAAACTTAAAAGCAAAAGGAGCAAATAATAAAATATGGCAGATCTTAATCTCCCCGGATTTTTGGCACCCCTCACAAATATAACCAGCACTGCTAACTGGATAAACCTTGCAATTAACATAATTGTGTCTACCATTGTCGGTGGAATAGTTCTAATGATAGTTGTGGGAATAATCAGCAGGAGCGGAGGAGAAACAGTAAGACTAATTAATGCCTTCTTTTTTGTTCTGGTGCTGAATCTGATAAACTATCTTGGCGTCCTGGGGCTTATTTCGGGTTATATAACAGTGGTGCCTTTTTTAACACTAATCCTGCCCCTGTTAATATGGATAATACTCTCTAAACTGTTCTTTTCAGATCTGTCTTTTCTTCACGCAGTTATAGTTGGTGTAATAGGGTATGGACTCAGCATATTCTTAATCCCTTATCTTACAAGTTTCATCATGCCATACATACCTTCCTTCTAGACACTACAGAAAAGCTTATAAATCATATAATCTTATTCTACTTAGGTGGGAAGTATGGGAACTGTGGGTAATAAAGATGAAAAAATAACCATGAACATCATGGGCATGGATTTCGAATACAACCCAGCAACAGGTTTGCTAACAGAGAATGGAATCGAAACAACAATAATACCTTACAGATGCAGGATTGACATAGAAACAGTGGATGTTTACTTTGATATAGAAAACGGCAGATGGTATTACTCTAAAACCTTTACACCAGTGCATGCTGATTTAAGCATAAAAATAGACCAAAAATTCAGAAAAGAATACAACCTGAATGGTGAATTAAAGCATTATCAATTGGACTGAATTATGCATTTAATAGGAAATTTAGAACCAGCCACCTTTAGGGCTTTTTTTGCTATCATCTCTTTGTCTGAATCAACCCTCACCTCAATCAACTTCTGATTCTCCTTTACAATAGCAGACATGCCGATAGGATGTCCAAAGGATTTCCTCATACCTGTCTGAAACCTGTCTGCTCCTGCCCCGGTAGCCAGGGGGTTTTCCCTCATGATGTTATGTGGATATACAAGTATTTTTAGGAAATATCCCTCAGCACCCAGACCATCGTTCAAAATTTTGTTTGCTGCAATCCTTGCAGCCTCAAGCGCGTTGTGCCTTATCTGAACCTTATCAGTGGACACCAAAACCAGTTTTTTTGAGAATTCCTTTTTTTTATTACCCTGCTCAAACCTTACTATCTTTGGAGATGGAATACCTTTTACATAGCTTCTTCTAGGTTTTTTCTTGCTCTGCCTTGTATAAGGCCTTCCAACTTTTTTATAGCACTTAGCTGGTCTCAGTCCCATACTATCATCTGCATTCTATAACAAGCTGACACATACAATTCACACAGCCAGCCAGTCTATAGTTATTTAGAAGAGTTATTATATTTAAACCTTTCTTAACCCGATTCCTTGTGTATTTTACTCTCTGTTACAGAATCCTGTTTGTTATATTTAGAATCTTCTCTTGCGCCATAGGGCCTTTCGCATTCTGATGATAATCTATGCAAGACAAGCTTTGCTATTCTCATATTCGGATATAACGCCACCGGCATACGACCCATGTTTGTTATCTCCAGAACAAATCTTCCCTCCCAGCCAGGGTTTATGGAAGCAGAGGTTGTATGAATAGAGATGCCCAATCTGCCGAGGCTTGATTTTCCGTCAACAGATCCCATGATATCAGGCGGCATCTTTATATACTCTTTTATAGAGGCAAGGATGAATTCTCCGGGATGAATAATAAACGGCTTATCATCATCCAGAACAATTCTTTCTGTATAGTCTTTGTTTTCTTGTTTTGTGTCAATATAGGGGACTGTTGATACCTTAAAGACCCTGAACTCATTTCCAAGCCTAAGATCAACCCCAGCAGACCTTATCTGTATATCTGGATAATCTATCGGCTCTATAACCAGTCTGCCTTCTTTTAGTAATTTCTTTATCTCGTGATCCGGCAATATCATACCAATCGCCCGCACTTGCTCACAGCGGCTGATATGTTCAGTTATCATTTCAGCCTGTTTATTCTTATTTTCTTTTGATTTAAATAAGAATTCCACCGTCAATAGACCGGCGGTTTCAGCCAGCGAGGCAAACGACTAACACCAGCCGCGGTGGAATTGCCCCCAAACGATTAGCCAATTGCATACGGCTGGCGGCGAGTAGTGGCCAATTAACCGTTTGAGAATAAAAGATATCTATACATCCCTGGCAGCATCATAGACTTCTTGATATATCTGCATGGCTATAGAGAAGTGTGTATAGTGACCTATACCAACGCCAAGCTCATCTGCAATATACTTCTGCAGGGCTGTTATTGCATATGCATTGCCAGGCCATGCATTGAAGAGATCATTGGTTTTCATCACAACGTTAAAATGGAGCTTGCCATCAACCAGTTGAGGATGTATAAGAACAACACAGGGAGAGGATGTGTCTTTTCTCTCTGGTGTAAACTTTGCAAGATCCCTCATGGGTATCCATGTATGCATAACAGCAGTTCTTCTTGTGGGGTCCTTCTTGAAAATGTCTATAACCTTCTGGACTTGGTCTATTCTCTGGACAACGCACTTACCCTGTGATATTTTTTCCACATAAGCCTTGTCATCTTCTTCATTTCCCACACCCGCTATACCTGCCCTTATAATGCAGTCCGGATAACATCTGAGCCTTGAGAAGTATGTATAATCAAATGCATTCTCCTTTTCCTTTGGCATTCCCTCTATCATGTTTTTGGCATACTCCTCTGCCATCTCCTTTGTTAATGGGGCCTTTGGAGAGATCCTTGGCTCAGCCATGGGATTCTTTACCGTTATAAACATAGGAGAATCCTTTGTCCAGGTCTGATACTCAGGGGCCTTTACAAACCTATTAAAACCCATTTTCATCATATTCCTTACTGCAAGCTCCCAGGCCTCGCCTAAACTTTTTGCTTCTATAACAAGCGGCGTATAAGTGCCTTCATAGCCAGTAGGTTCTTTTGGAATGTCTGTCATAAAAATCTGATTAATTATGGAATTAAAAATATTTAAATAAGAATTCCACCGGTCTCTGACCGGTGGTTCCAAACAAGGCAATCG
>CAYNRQ010000060.1:0-6595 GCA_964399875.1 uncultured archaeon | reverse complement strand
TTCTCTTCTCTAAGATGCTTTATAATATGGCCTGTAATTAACATGTTATTCCCTCTGGTTATATTATATACTAATTGAATATAAAAAAATATATAAACACATCCCATAAAGAATTACCTATGAACAGGAAAGGCACGGATGTAGCTGAGGGCATAAGAAAAATCCATGCAGAGGCAGATACCAATACTGACGGCGCTCTTGTTTTGCAAGGCATTCTTCCAAGCAGCTATGTAGTGCCAGGGAATAAAGGAGGAAGAATATACGGATCCGAGGACAGCAGAAAAGAACCACTAACGCTTGCAACATCACATGTACCAGGAGATCTTTACCTTGATCAGCAACAGGTAAAAAAACTGCATCCGCACTGCGGCATCAAATATACCTTGATTATAGAACCAATACCTTTAGATGATGATACAAAAGAATAAAAAAACTTATTGCCAAATAAAAATATTGGTAGTCGTTATGGCCAAGAGATATTTTTTTACATCCGAATCAGTAACCGGGGGGCATCCGGACAAAGTAGCAGACCAGATATCTGATGCCATATATGATGAGCTTTTAAAACAGGACCCTGACAGCCGTTCTGCTATAGAGGTCTTTACAACAACTGGTCTTGTGGTGATAGGCGGGGAAATAAAAACAAAAGCCAGTATTGATATTGAAAAGATAGCAAGAGAAACCATCAGAGATATAGGCTATGACAAACCAGAGATAGGTTTTAATTATTCTGATATCGGTGTTCTTATAACAGTGCATGAACAATCCCCTGATATAGCACAGGGTGTTGAAGAAGGCAGGGGTGATTTTAAAGAACAGGGTGCCGGTGACCAGGGAATGATGTTCGGTTATGCCACCAATGAAACACAAGAATTTATGCCATTACCGATCATGATTGCACACAAACTAACTATGAAACTAACAGATGTGAGAAAGAACGGAACCCTCCCTTACCTAAGACCCGATGGAAAGTCCCAGGTTACTGTGGAGTATGAGAACGGAAAGGCCAAAAGGATAGATACTATAGTAATAGCAGCACATCATTCCCGTGATGTGGATATGGAAAAACTAAGGAGTGATATAAAGGAGCATGTAATAAAACCTGTTGTGGGAGATCTTGCAGATGAAAACACGAAATATTTCATAAACGCTACCGGAAAGTTTGAATTCGGCGGGCCTCCTGCAGATACTGGCCTTACAGGAAGAAAAATAATAGTGGATAGCTATGGGGGGTATGGAAGGCATGGCGGTGGTGCATTCTCAGGGAAGTGCATAACCAAGGTTGACAGGTCAGCTTCCTACATGGCCAGATATGTGGCAAAGAATGTGGTGGCAGCAGGCCTTGCTGACAGATGTGAAGTTCAGATCGCCTATGCTATAGGCGTGGCCCAACCGGTTTCTTTACATGTAGAAACATTCGGAACCCATAAAATTCCAGAAGAAAGGATAGAAGAGCTTATCAAAAAACACTTTGATCTCAGGCCTAAGGCAATAATAGAGCATCTGAACCTAAAGAGGCCCATATACAAAAAAACAGCCGCCTATGGTCACTTTGGAAGGAACGACCCTGATTTCACCTGGGAAAAAACAGATAAGGCTGATGAGCTGAGGAAGGATGCTGGAATAACGCAAAACGAAACCAAACCAATTACATATTAAATGCTAGAATTAACAGATAACTATTTATTTTCAATACACCCTTGTTAATAGATGAAGTTACTATATCTATGCTACAATAACAAGGGAAGAAGCCCCGCCCTTGAGGCATTTACCAGATACTTCTTGGATAAGTGGAATATTGACTGGATATATGTGGACTCTGCTGGTGTGGGTGTTGAGAGCATACTCTCCCTTAGACGCAAAAGTGATGAGATAAGCAGGGTTACGAGGAATGTGCTTTCAGGGTATGGTCTGAATCTGGACAGTAAAAGGATAAAACATCTGGGTGAGGTTCATGGCAGTTGGGATCTTGTTCTAGCAGCAGATCACCACACCATTGAGACAGTGGAGGAGCAGTTCCCCGAATACTCCAAAATAACCCAACTGGCCAAGGAATACGCAGGATACAAGGGGAACTCCATGGAGATACGCGGACCTTATTATTACCAGCAAAAGATACCCCCTGATGAATGGACAGAAAGAACAGGTTATGAAATCATGATAAACGAGATAAAGAACACAGCAAGAAGAATAGCAAAAAGAATGGCAAAAAAACGGAAATGATACTGCTTGCAGTTTTGATCTACAGTGCAGGCTGCCCGCTTTTGGAATGATTATACAAACAATATTCCAAACCCATTAATCAGGCCCAAAGAAATAATGCTTACTATTGTTGCTGATATGAGCACACCCAAGCAAATGGCAAGGAAAGATTTCTTCCAGTCCAGATCCAGAAACCATGCTATTATGGTTCCTGTCCAGACTCCTGTTATAGGAAGAGGAATGCCAACAAAAATGGCCAATCCGAGCACCTCATACCTTTTCATTATACCGGCCCCTCTTTTCTGTGCCCTTTCCACGATTCTTCTTATAAAACCGGATTTATCAAGGAATCCCTCATAAAGAAACTCCAACACAAAGTATATGGGAAAAAATATAAGGCAGTTAATAACAAACGCTGTAACTATAACAAGAGCAGGATCAAGACCAAGGCCCATGCCAAGAGGAATACCGCCCCTTAGCTCTGCGACTGGCAGTATTGTGGTTACCACGACAGGCCAAAGTTGATCGAACATAAGAAATATTATAGTGAATCAGCTTAATAATTATACTTATTGAAAATGGCTTATATCTTCTTCACTTGCATCCCTTATAAGAATAAGTTTTTTACTGTTCCTATGACCTTTCAGAATTTCAACCCTTTTCCCTAAAAGCCTTCCAAGCTCCTTAACGATCTCCTGATTGGCTCTGCCTTGCTCAGGTCTGCTTTTAACACCAATGAACAGAATATGACCTACCTTTTTCACACGAAACTCTTCTACACCTGTCTTGATTTTCGCCTCTGTTATAAGGCCTTCTTTTGAATGGTACATATTCTTTCCCATGGGTCTTGAAAACCCGACTCTTATCTCAAACTGTTAATTGATTATCTCCTTACCACCAGTCACACACAACTGGTTAATAAGACTGGTGGGATGCGGAGCTCCTGGTTAATTGTTTGAGAGTAATTCCGCATAGTGACTGGTGACTGTTAGCGATTGCCTTGTTTGGAACCACCGGTCAGAGACCAGTGGAATTCTGATTTCAACTGATTCAAACAGTGCTTTGTTTTGCCTGCCTTGAGACAGGTCATGGGGCTGCAGGGATTTTCACCCGAGAGAGAAACACATTTCCCTCTCCAAGGGCTTACTTACCCTTTAATACTATTGACGGTTTTATCCGTTAACCTTGCATGTTTTTGGGATAAGCCCTAAACTTTTTGTGCAGCGTCAGCTCATGTAAAAAGGTTTTGGGTTTTGAACCCCAGTCTCGAGCTGTTTATGAGCAACTCCTGCAAAGAGAGACTCACCCTAAGCTCGGATGCTAGACCATTTTAGAACCCTTTTCTGGAGGCTTTTCTTGAAAAGGGCTAAACTACACCACAGCCCCGTGAGTATTATGCCGAACCAAAAAATCCATGGCTTTAGCCAGGATGTGTAAAGGCAACATTATTTATTTTACTTGACAGATTTAAATAAAATCCCACCGTTCTATTGGCCGGCGGTTTCAGCCAGCAAGACAAACAGCGAACACCAGCCGCGGCGGAATTGCTCTCAAACAATTAACCAATTGCATGCGGCTGGGGGCGAGGAGTTGGCCAACTTCTAGAAATAACAAACAGGGAGAAGTTTTTGGGTATGTATTTTGCCCTGTTGATGAGCTTCAGCGCCACACCTTAACCTTTGAAGTTGATGGGAAGGATAAAAGTCATGAACATATTTATCCAATAGATCTACAAGCTCCGGGAAAAGGAATAAGAAATCCTAACAGAAGAGATATTTTAGACACATTTCATGAGAATGGTGAAACCACGGTTATTGGAAAGAGTTTTGGAGAGTTTTTATACAGGATGTTGAAAGATGGAAAACTAGAAAATGCAGGGCACTGGCTTGATTCTGATTTTGAACCTGTTCGTAAGTGTTTCGGTGCGAATATGGAGGGTCCTATTTGCTTATTATAAATCAGATTTCCACCAGTGTATTCACTAGTGGATAATCGTTCAGGAATCTGCATCTCAATGGCAATGGATGCAGAGATGTCTCGTGCTCACTATATAATTTTCGGTTAATAGTGAGACATGAATTCTCTCAAGAATCAGAACACCTTCAATTAGTTATCCCAGCACATCTACATCTGACTTATTGCATAAAGAGGGTCAGAAAACTTCCGCTCTATTGAACACTGGTTCCTAAAAATTCACAAAACAAAAAGGTAAAGGAAAGCTATCAGTATCGGCTGATGTAAAAGATAGATAATCAAAGAATGCCGGCCCAGAAAGCATATGGGGTTCCTGTTTGGGATATTGGGCACCTTGAATTGCCTCTTGTTGTTTTTGTACAAAACGTTGCCAAAGAAAACACCTATCAGGGCAAGACCCAGCCACGGGAAAAGAGGGAAGTAGTCCAGGGTGTAGAAACTGGCGGGCCTTAGGCCAAGCCATAAGAGCCATGGAAAATCAAAAACAAGACCAGCCAGAAAAAAACCCAGAACGATAAATACCAGGCCTAACAAGAGGTTTGAGATTCTGTACTTGAGTAAGGGGTAAGCCAGGAACACAGAAATTCCAATGAAATGCAGAATACCGAACCAGATAAATCCACCCTTTAGGAAAAGATAAGTCATCAGGGTTATCAAGAGTCCCAGGATAAATATCTTAAGGCCTCTTTTCATGAATTTCAGTCTTAGCTGATTTTGGGTTAGCGTGGATTTTGCACGGGAATAGCTTATGGTCATGGAAATTCCAAATAAAAATATAAAGGTTCCCGCAGTGATGCGGGCGAAGTACAGCCAGAAACCGGAAAATAGTGGAATATTATAAACCCCAAAATAATTTATATCATATAGAGAATGGAAAACGATCATCATGATTATGGCAAGGCCACGAAAAAAATCTATCTCCCAGAATCTGTGCGCGCTCATAAGATTAATTTCAATAGAGGAAATAAAAACATGATAAGGATAGTGCTGGACACGAATCTGATCATAGCAGGAAGGTATAATCCACGCAGTGCATCAAATAGGATTATAGATCTTTGTATAGATCAGAAGATTTTGGCAGTCTACTCCGGAAGAACAAAGGATGAGAATATATTTATCCTGGAAAAAGTAAGGCCTGCTGCAGAGTATCTTAACAAGGTAATTAAGTTCTATTCGAGGGCAGTTTATGTTCCTAAACCAGAGACAAGGATTGATATATGCTCTGATAAGTCTGATAACAAATACTTTGAGGCTGCTGTGGCAGGCCAGGCCCAGTACATTATATCCAATGATAAACACCTGCTGGAGCATGATGGATACTATGGGATAAGGGTATTAAGGCCTGGGGATTTCCTGAAGATCTGGGGGGAAAGGAATAGGTAAGATGAGCTATTACATAATAATTCGCGGTCCGTTGGGGTGCGGAAAAACTGCAGTAGCCGGAAGGATAACGAAATTGGTGAAGGGGAGATATTTTTCTATAGACAAGATTCTTAATGAGCATGGTCTGCTCAAAGAATGGGAAGAAGGCTATATCTCTCAGAAAAGTTTTATACGGGTGAATGGGATTGTTGCCCCAAAAGCAGAAAAATTATTGAGCAGCGGAATTCCGGTTGTTTTTGATGGTAATTTTTACTGGAAATCACAGATTGATGATCTGATAAAAAGATTGGATTTTCCACATTATGTCTTTACGCTTCAAGTCCCACTTGAGATCTGCGTGAAAAGGGACAGGGAGAGAAATAAAACATATGGTAAAAAATCTGCAGAGGATGTTTATAAAAAATCAGCTGAATTCAATTATGGAGAAACGATTGATGCCACGAAACCATTAAAAGAAGTTGTTGATGATATCCTTTCTTTTTTGCCTGAACCCTGATTGTTATCTCACCCTCCACCGGCTTAAGCCAGTGGCATGCAATTCCACTGACCACTTGAAAGGGCAGGTTATAAGATCTCAAACGGTTAATTGGCCAACTCCTCGCCGCCAGCCGCATGCAGTTGGTTAATAAGACTGCGGAATTTTTCTTAGCGGAGTATCCCTTTAATAACTTCACAACCCGGCTAACTCCGCGAATCCCTATGTCCAGAACCATATGGACATGGTCCATATCTATTCCCAATTCCCTGCATTCTATGTTATATTTGTTCATTGCTTCCTTGAGCAGTTGTTCCATGCGCATTTTTATTCCAGGAATACCAAATATTTTATGTGAGTATTTCACCTTGAACGCAAGGTGAATCCAGCAGTTGCCAACACTGAAGCTATGGCTGACTAAGTTGGCCATACGCTTCACCTACTGATATTTATTATTTGATAATTGGTGAAGCTGGAACTTGAGTGGAGACCACCAGTGAAAACACTGGTGGATTAAAAATCTCAAACGGTTAATTGATTAGCTCCTTACCACCAGTCACA
>CAYNRQ010000059.1:0-6938 GCA_964399875.1 uncultured archaeon | reverse complement strand
ACCTCTAGTCTTATATTTATTGCTTTACGGAATTAAATTCACAGACCCATCCCACAAAAGATTTAAAAAGGATGGATCGTATTATAAATCGGTGACTAAGATGACACGGAGGTATCCCCATAAGGATATTGAAGGGTGATTTACCCCATACGAGATTTGCTTAGTCCAGGGATTGTTTCTGAGATGAGGTTTGTCAGGGTCAGGCTGGACTCTAAAGGCCGGATATCCATACCGGCCTTTCTCCGTAGGAATTTGTGTTTAGAACAAAATTCAGAGGTGGTTTTGGGGTTTAATCTGAAATATAACGCTGTTATACTCATAGCAAGCGGCCCGAATGGTCAGGGTAGTATAAAGGCCAGTACAGAAGGTTGTGGGCCTTCCAGTGAGGGTTCAAAGGATGGACGGCTTGAGGCAATTGAACAAAGCTGTCTGGCTGGGAGCCCCTCCCCTGACCCTAATATAAACCCTAACAGGTCTGACAGTGGTGGAGGCCTGGGAGGTGGTTTTGCTGCGTACGCAGAGGAGAGGAAAAGGTTTGGTCTGGGTCTGGAGGCCTCTGTTCAAGAGCTTGGAAGAAGAATAAGGGCCTTTGCGGAGATGGGACCAAGCCCGTGAGGTGATGTGTATGGAAATTGACTGGGACAAGATGGGCGGGCTTATACCTGCAATAGCCCAGGACTACAAGACAGGGGATGTGCTGATGTTGGCATACATGAGCCCGGAAAGCCTTCGGATGACTATGGACAAGGGCCTGGCCACTTACTGGAGCAGGGACAGGCAAGAACTATGGACAAAGGGAGAGACATCAGGGAATCTTCAAGAAGTGAGGGAGATATTCCTGGACTGTGACGGTGATGCTATTCTTCTGAAAGTGGACCCAAAGGGGCCTGCTTGTCACACTGGTGAAAGAACCTGTTTTTATACAAAACTATCCAAATAATAATAAGGATATTGACTATGCCCGGAAAATACAAGACTCCTAGGGGGACAAGGGACTTCCTTCCAGAAGAAATGATCAGCCGCAATTATATATTCAGCCAGATAAAGAACGTCTTTGAGAGGTTTGGTTTTAATCCTTTAGAGACCCCGGCCTTTGAAGAATGGGCACTGCTGAAGAAAAAAGGTTCAGGAGGAAACGAGATAAAGGATGAAATATATTACTTTAAGGATAAGAGCGAGAGAGAACTGGGCCTCAGGTTTGATTTAACAGTGCCTACTGCCCGTGTTGTTGCTAATAATCCACAGCTTCCCAAACCATTCAAGAGGTATCAAATTGGAAGGGTTTGGAGATATGACAGACCACAGGCAGGCCGATTCAGAGAATTCTGGCAGGCTGATGTTGATATTATCGGCTCTGAAAAAATGGATTGCGAAGCAGAATGCATTGCGATTGCAGTCGAAACACTAAAACAGCTGGGTTTTAAGGATTTCTCAATCCGGCTGAACAACAGAAAGGTATTAAATGGTCTGATTGAACTAACCAAAATAGAGAATCCAGCACAGGCATTCAGGATACTAGATAAGCTGGAAAAGATAGGTGAAAAAGAGGTTCTGAAACAACTGGAACATTTGACTGGTGAAAAAAAGGCCAAGAAGCTTCTGCAGATGATATCTATAAAGGGCAGACCTGATAATGTTATTTCTAAAGGAAGGGATCTTCTGAAAGGAATAAAGACAGCAGAGGAAGGCCTTTCTGAGCTAGAGGAGATTGTGCAAAAATCAAAGACCTATGGGACAGCTGATAAGATAAGCATAGACTTCAGCCTTGTGAGGGGTCTTGATTACTACACAGGACCTATATATGAAATATCAATAAAATCCAAAACATCTGTAGGCTCTGTTGCGGGTGGGGGAAGATATGACAATCTCATAGGCCTTTATGGAGGAAAACAAACACCAGCCAGTGGTTTTTCATTTGGTGTTGAGAGGATATATGAAATAATGAAAAATGATGGTATGCTTAAGGTACAGAAAACCTATACAAGGGTTTTTGTTGTTTCTGTTAATAACGATGCAAGGGAAAACGTATTGAAACTGGCCCAGAAGCTGAGAAAACAGGGAATACCAACAGAAACAGATATGCTTGGAAGAAACCTGAGAAAGCAGATGGAATACATAAACTCCTCTGGTATACCATATGCTCTTATCGTGGGTGAAAGGGAGATAAAGGCCGGGAGATTCACGCTCCGGGATATGAAGACAGGAAAGGAGAAGTGGATCGGGCTGAATGAGCTGGTTAAGGCTTTAAAATTATGATTTTAGTTTTATTTTTTCCAACAAATCCTTTATTCTTAATGCAAATCTTTTTGCAGTCTCTAATGCGTTTTTGCATTCATCATCTGTTACAAAAAAATCCATGTCATATTGATCATTATGTCTCATATCTCTGTAATGATCCAATAAGTCAACCCATTTACTTTCAAGTTTTCTCTTTTTCACATATTTCTCTTCAAGATATCTAGCTATGCAATAATGGCTTCTCTCTCTAATACCATCATAAAATAAGATCGCTCTTGCAGAATGAAACATTGCCAGATATGAAGAGATCAGAGATGAATTAAAAGACCCTGATTTCAGTCCATTTTCTGCTTCTTTCAGCCATTTTTCTGCAGCTCTTATGCTTCTTTCTGCTTTTCCTTTCGAAGGCGGAATATTTCTCAGCAGGCCTTCTCTTATGCAGTCATGAAAATTAAATTTTTTCAATCTCTTCACCATATATTGTTATAGAACCGAAAACAAGGGAATGATAAAATATCTCATCATTCTTTTTGAGTCTTTCAAGCTTTTCCCTTGTCAGATACAGTGGTTTGACATTGCCCATTTCCTTGAGTTTTTTTGACAGATTTGCCATTTTTTCATCATTTGTTTTTGAAATAAAAATCCACATATCAATATCAGATTTTTCAGTGTTTGTGCCTTTTACAAAGCTTCCGTAAATTCCAGCCCCCTTAACAAACATGTATTTTTTAAACAAACCTGTATTAATACTGCAAAGATTCAATAGAATTCTCAAAGCCTTTACATATATATTTTTTTTAACCAGAAATCCGCTATCTGTTTTTTCCAGCACATTGTTTTTTGCCAGAATATCAAAGTATTTCGATATTAAACCTTTACTCAGCCTCGCCTCTTCTGCGACCTTATTTACGCGCAGGGGCTCTGTGGAGTATATAATATTTCCTAATATCTTTACTCGTTCTTTCGTTGAAAACAGATCGCATATGTTCATGATTTATAAATATAAAGTTCATGATTTATAAACTTTTCGTTCATATTATGTGAACTCAAAATATGAAGACAGGAAAGGAGAAGTGGATCGGGCTGAATGAGTTGGTTAAGTTTCTTGAACAATAGTCTGTTAGCTCCTCTTCTATCAGTCTTATCCGCAAACTGCTTATGAGTGGTACATGTAGCTGTTAAGATGTTCTTATGCCTATGCACAGTAACAGTTTTATTTAAAATAATAAACCAAATATTGTTTTATGGATATGATTTATTTTTTCCTGCCTGCAATAATATTTTTGGGCGTTGTGACATCCTATGAGGATATAAAAGGCAGAGGTATAAGAAACAAGTGGGTTCTGTTTGCTATTATTTATTCTTTTGTTGTTTTATCCGGACTGGTACTTTACCTTTTTTTCAGCGGGCAGGGGATAATTTTCAGCTATATATCTGACTATTTTATAAATATAATTATCTCTTTGGTTTTTGGTTTTATTATATGGAAAGCCGGGTTCTGGTCTGCCGGTGATGGCAAACTGTTCTTTGCTTTCTCTGCGCTTTTACCACTTTCTGTATACTCTTTTGGTTATATCAGATTTTTCCCTTCTTTTACATTATTCATCAATACTATAGTCCTTGTTTTCATCTTTCTAGTAGGTAACCTTTTACTGAAAACTAGCCTGAATGAAAAGATGAGAATACTGAAAGAATCTTTTAATAAGAAAGTCTTATTGATGGTTATACTTTCCTTATTTGGTTTATCATGGCTTATAAGAATAATGCTTTATTTTTCGGGCATAGGGTATGATATGTTTACCTTTTTGATACTTGTTCCTGTGATCTATGTTTTGATAACAAGTGTTGCGAGAAAGAGTATGGATCTGTTGTTTGGTATGCTTGTTATTTTGAGATTTATCTTTGATTATACGTACATATTTTCACTTAGTTTTGCTTATACATTCGCATTCATTATTGTTTTCTATGTGTGCATAAAGTACTTCATTTTCGGTCTTAGCTATGAGTTTTTCTCTAGGAATGTGAGGATAAGTGACATCAAAGAGGGTATGATACTTGCAGATGTTTTTTATAAAGAAGGGAAGAAATATGTTGCTAAGTCTAATGCTTTTAATGATTTTCAGATGAGACAGAAAGGTAAAGTTAGACCTGTTTTTAATACAAAAGGCCTTACAAAAGATGACGTGAAAAGGATAAAGGAATTGCATAAAGAAGGGAAGATAGATTCTATTCTGAAGGTGCAGAAGACTATGCCTTTTGCCATCTTCATGTTTCTGGGCGTTATTCTGACTTTAATTTTCCAGGGTAATGTAATATTGATAGTAAAATTCCTACTAGGAGTTTAACTATTTAAATCCAGATTATATTATTAAATTGTGGTTTTATGGAGAATATTAAATTAAGTGATGATGGGAACTATGCAATAGTCTTTGTCAATCCTGAGGTCTATTCCCTTCCCACAATATACTCCGCTGCGTATGTTTTTTTGGACAGGGCGTATATTGTTCTTGATAAGGAAAAAGAAAGGGTTGTTGTATATCTGAAACCTAAAGAAAAAGAGAATCCAGAAAAGCTTGGCATGGAATTTCACAATGAACTTTTGAATTATGCCAACTATTCCAGCAGGGTAAAAGAAAACAATGAAATAACCAAGATGATAGTCCAGAGGGCTCTTTTATCCGCAGATACAACTCTGGCTCAAGATATGGAAGATAAGGAAATAGAGGAGCTTATCCAAGAACTGGAGAAGGAAGAAGACGAGAATGTAAAAAATATTGTAAAGGAGCTGAAAGATGATGATAGAAAAAAAGGGGGATAGTATTATATTATCCCTGAACAAGGATTTTTACAATGATACTGCTATTGATTCTGTTATGAGAAACTTTGCTGAAGTGTGCGAAATAGAAAGGGAAGACAGTGATGGATATTATATTGTACATTTGAATGGTGAAGGAGCAGAAGAGATCGCTCTGGAATTTGCTAATCATGTTTTGGCTCTTATGAAGGTTGTGTGATTTTATGAAAAAAGACTTTGGTACTTTGCCATATTCCTCTATCAAAATTGGTGATAAATTTCTGGTCATCAGTAATTTTGGTCAGTGGTGCAGTTTGAGCGAGAGCGAACTCCAAGACCTTAAAAGACATGATGTTAAAAAGGGATCAGCTTTATTTGGGAAATTAAAAGACAATGGACTGATTATAGATAAAGAAAATGTGATTAACGTGATTAATGATTACAAGAACCTGAATAGGTTCCTGCTTCAGGGACCTTCTCTCCACATAGTTGTTCCTACACTAAGATGCAATCATGAATGTGTTTACTGCCATGCAAAGACTCCTGGCAAGAAGAATGTGGACATGAATGAAAAAACAGCTATAAAGGTTCTGGATTTTGTATTTAAGACGGAATGTCCTGCTGTAACAATAGAGTTCCAGGGAGGTGAACCTCTTCTGAACTGGAAGGTTCTTAGTTTTATTGTTAAGGAAGCCAGAATGCTTAATGAAAAATATGAAAAAAAGGATTTGAGAATAACATTGGTTACCAACCTTACACTGATGAATGAAAAAAAGCTTGATTTTCTAGTAAAAAATAATGTTTCTATATGTACATCTTTGGATGGTCCAGAGAATGTTCATAATATGAACAGGAAATACCTTGGGGGTGGATCTACCTACAAGGATGTGGTTAAGTGGATAAAAAGGATTAGTGAAGAATACAAGAAACGTGGTTCTGATATGAAACTATATGCATTGTCAACCATAACACGTTTTTCCCTTCCGTACTGGAAAGAGATTGTAGATGAGTATGTAAAATGGGATTTTGATGTGATTCACCTCAAGTTTCTGAACCAGCTTGGTGCTGCAATCAGAAACTGGGATAAAATATCATACTCACCGCAGGAGTTTATTGATTTCTGGAAGAAAAGCATAGATTATATAATAAATCTGAACTGGAAGGGTGTTAGTATATCGGAAAGGGTGGCTACAGTAATGCTTACAAAGATTATAGAAAAGAAGGATCCTGGCTTTACTGAACTTATGAGTCCATGCGGGGCTGGAAGGACACAACTTATGTATAATTATAACGGGGATATATATACATGCGATGAGGGCAGGATGCTTGATAATAATATGTTTAAGCTTGGCAATGTCAATAAAGATGAGTACAAGAGTATTATAAGAAGCGACGGTCTTATAAGTATATGCTATGCTTCTGTCCTAAACAATTATTGTGAATGTCCCTACAGACCCTACTGCGGAACATGCCCTGTTATGAATTATGTTGAGCAGGGCAGTGTAATACCCAAGATAACTGATACCATGAGATGTAAGATATATAAGTCACAGTTTACATATTTATTTAATAGGATATTGGAAAATTCTGAGGATCTGAGGATATTCAAGAGATGGTTGAATGAGAGAGAAAATAAGACGAAGGCTCCCTGAAATCAGAAGAGAAATAAAGGAATTTGTATCTGACGAAAAAGGCTTTGTTTCTAAGGACAAAATACTAAAGGCCAGCTTTGTGCTTGGAATGACATCCCTGCTTTTGGCAAATACGGCTTCTGCTCAAACTACCCATACCAATACATTATCAGGAAGTTTTAGTGGTGACACATTAACAGGAACGCATACACATCATGGAAATCATACTAGTTATTAGGGCTTTAAGAACTTAAATCCGTAAACTATGCAGAAAC
>CAYNRQ010000058.1:0-6994 GCA_964399875.1 uncultured archaeon | reverse complement strand
GGGATGCTGTATTAAACTACACTGTGATACCAAACTCTAGCTATGGAGAATTCAGCGGCGTGTGGATAAGCTCTGATAAGGAAGGAACTGTGGTATCCATTTGCACCCCTGGATGGAAATGCAAAAACTCAAATCACAGAGCATACCAGAATAGCAATTGTGAGTGGGAACAAGAAAAATACTGCTTCTTGGGGTGCGGTGATGGGAAGTGCCTTACATGTGTAGATTCAGATGGCGGTGTAAACCCATTTGTCTACGGTGTGTGCAGGGACAAAAGAGGAGCATTCCCTGACCGTTGTTTCGATGAAAGAGGCGGTGACCCGAAAGATTATGGTGCTTATGTTTTAGAAGGTTTCTGTCTGACTGATGAGATGATAGAACACTGCAAAAGATATAATAGTCCTGATTATTGTGAAAACCTACCAAGGAATTGTTATAGAGCAACCCTGCTTCCTTTCACAAAATTGGTACGGAGTTATTTTAGTCCTGATTTTAATACCATGATATGCCCTTTTGGTTGCTCAGGTGGTGTTTGCATAACAGAAACACAAGAAGCGGTGTTGGAATTCCAGACATTATCTGACATAAAACCAGGGGAAACAAATAGTTTTGATTTCCAGAGGTCTTCTGGCCTGGATTTAATCAATTTGAGTATTCCACACAGTATAGAGGATACCATGTTAGCCATATTAGCTGAAGAGAGCTCTGAAAAACCTGACTACACCCCAAGATTATCAGAAGATATTGAAGAGTACCTTTACATCGAAATAAATTCCTCGAACGCCCTGGATGATATTCAGAATGTGAATATAGTATTCAAGGTCAACAAGACATGGTTGTCAGAAAAAGGCATATCAAAAAACAACGTCTTGATATACAAGTACAATAAGAGCACAAACGAATGGGATAAGATACAGCACACAATCTCTGGTGAGGATCAGGAGAATGTTTACTATTCCATAAATACACATTTTTCCTCTGAGTTATACTTTATTGGAGGATTAATAACAGGGGCAGGGTCAGCTGTCGGCAGTGCGCCCGGTTTTGAGCTACATCTTGTTACAGCAATAATAACAATAGTTTTTGTTTCCTTTTTGATGCTAATCAGGAGGATTGAATATAATGAGAAATAGGGGTTGGATAATAATCTGGATAATGTCGGTAGCATTGATAGCAATGATATTTGTAAGCACACAGGCCTATGCAGTATTAAGCTGTTGGCTTAGTGAGTCCGAATACAGCGATATTTGTTTTGATATCGGCAATGGATATTACCAGTGCTATGACGATCGTGACTGGTGGATTGAATGGTACTCCTCAGGCATCTGTTGCGACCAGTGGACGCCCGGGGATTGCGACATTCCCAAAGGCAAGACACCAATAAATGATATAGATTTTGTATACCCCTTGGATGATTATGATAATTGTCACACATATTTTGCTGAGGAGCCTCCTCCAGGATGTGAGACCCCGCCCATGAGCAAACCAGACGCTCACTGTGAATGGGAATACAGCTATGATGGTGGTGGATATTGGGATTGTAAACACACGAATTATTGTTCAGATTGTCAGGTGTGTGATACGGGGTCTGGTTATGGTGGTGTGGCCTGCAATATAACCCGCACTCCTGCTCTTGATGTATGCACATCAGAGGAGGCTGCAGAAGGTTATTGTGAGGAAGGTGAAATATCTGAATACTGTGATATGCAGTATTTTGGCTGCCCTCTGCAACAGGATTGCGAATGCTGCCCGGATAATGCAAGGCCATGCACTTACACAGAACCAGGGGATGCTTCTCCTATTCAGGATGACCAGGTTTCTATATGCTGTGAGGAACCCAACAGCGTATGCAAACCCGTATACAGGTGGAACGACATTCTGGATTATTGCGAGTGGACAGGAAAAAGGGAATGCGCTGAATGTGTTGGTGACCCTGGAGACAGGGTGAGTGTTGATACCGGGACATTATCACAGGCCTGTGAGGACGCCGGGAAGACTGCCTGCTGCTACGGTACATGCTATAATCCAGAAACACAATTCTGCTGCGGAGATTACTGTGAAAGTTCTGTTTGCTCTAAGGAGGAATGTGGAAGTAATTTATGCATTGATAGAAATGAAAATGGTGTTAGAGAGTCTTGTTGCCAGACACAAAGCTGTGATTTGAACGGTAATGGTATAGATGAGTCTTGTTGTTATGGGGATTCGGTTTGTAGAAAACCCCTGAACCCGGGCATTGAGGATTCTGAAAAATATTGTATGTCAAGCGAGACCACTTTACCATCAGGACATCCCGTATCATACAGCGGCGAAAACATGTATCTTTACGGCCCGTGTAATGACAGGTATGACAATGACGGTGACGGGAAGACAGATTGCATGGATCCTGACTGCATATATAAATATTGCAGCTGGCCTCTTCCTTGGGATGATGAGAATGAATATTGTGGTGTTTGTGTAAGAAGCAGTGAGATGGATGGTAAATGGGCAAGGAAACCATACTTTAGTAAGGAGTCGAGAGTGTGCTGCGGAAAGAAGGATAAATGCGGCAATATTATTGATGTTAAGTGGAAGCATGACTATGAGTGCAGCTGGGATATCCTCTGGCCTCACCGGGGTTATGAAAAGGTTGATTATGAGAACTGCTACACGGGTTCATGTGTGAGTAATCAGGCACCGTTCCAAAAGGTGGTGTGTTGTAAGCAGTCTTTCCCTAAATACTCATACACCCTAGAGGATTTCTGCATTTCTTTAGGAGGAAGACTTACTCCTGTCAAGAACTGTATAGGTACACTACCTCAGATTAACAGCAGGGGATACAACAGACATCCAGACAGCAGCGATTATCCTATTTTGCTATATTCAAAACCAGTAATCCACCCAACAGTATCCATGATGGTTTATTACGTGGGAATACAGGGCGATCCTGATTACAGCACAGGCCTTAAAATGGATGCATTGGATATGCAAACCCCACCTCCTGATCCACTGGACCTTTATGTGAGGCGTCCTTCTGTGAGAGAAGAAACCCCTGCGGATAAGATTGAATGCAATTTCTATACAGATGAGACCACATCAAATAGTATATCAGGTTATGAACTTGATCGTTCTACAGGAAAAATTACTTATTATAATGACCAATTGTCAAGCGTTATTATGGCGCTTGGGTATTGCAATAATTTTAGTTTCGAGCCTGAATTTTATACTGCAGTGAGTGACCCATATCTTAACCTTCCTGTGACCCTTGGGGGCAAAACAAACGTTTCAGATGACGGGACTGTGGAAGGGTCAACCTCTGAAGGTTCAATGTGCCAGGGAGTAAATAAACAGGTTGTGCAAGGGTATGATGATATTATACTCACACCAGCAGCAGCAACATATGCAGCAAATATATATGCTCCTATAGACATTACTGCAATAGACACTGCTCTCATTTCACTGATAGTGGCAGGCAATATTTTCCGTGAGCACAAAGCATGGAAAAAGGCAGGATACCCTGATGATCTTTTAGCTAATATAACGCTTGCCACTACAAAAGCACGATATGCAAATGATTATGGCATTCCTGATTCAGTCACAATCAATGCGCTTTTTGAAGGAGATGTTATATATTTCCAGCCAAGTATACTTCGGATAATGCCTGTTGGCGAGCCAGTGTTTTCGAATGCTTTAACACATGCAAGGAAAAAATTACTTAATTTTACTCCAAGGAGACAGAGTTGGATACTACATGTTGTAAAATCTCTTACTGATATGCCGATAGAGAACCGAGAAATAAACTTTGCGGTTAGAAAATGGATGGATGATAATGGAGGACCAAGCAAGTTTCTAAAAGAGCACGGGAGGGTTTTTGAAAATATTACAATCACTGTAACAAAAGGTCTGAACGTCACGGTTTCTGATACAATATCCATTTTAAGATATGATGGCGGCGGTGACTGGATACCAGAATCAGGCATTCCAGAGGTTATAATATCAAGGAATAAAACGCTAACACCTGATGATATTATGCCATTCATTATAGCTGGTCCCGTATGGGATGAAGTTAAAAAGGCAATAAAACTTAGTGGTCAAAGGAATTTTTATGAAATTGTTTTTATGGATATGCTTTTTGTTTTCAGTGACTCCTTAAAACAAGACGGTATGATATCTAAACTTACTGATAAAATAAACTTCGGTCCAAAGGAGTATCAGACTTACAAATGTGATACAACCAGCAAAGACCCATATTGTGATATGGACGAAGAATATTGTATAGAGAATTGCAGTGGAGAATGGGTGGAAGGCAGAAAAGTAAAAACTACTGCGCTTGGTCCTGTATATTTCGACAGGGGTTTGTGGCCTAAGATAAGGCTGTTCTCGCAATATGCCAGCTGGAAACCTGGTTTTGAATTAACAGCAAGAGCGAAGATTATTAGCTGGATAATTAGAAAATGGGGTGTAATAGATATTAATAAGATTATTAAACAGAAGAACATAGGCATAGTGGAAAAGGGCGAGTCCATATACATGATAAGAAACTATTACAATGTTGACGGTTTCAAATTAGAAGGCGAAGGCTATGTTGTTGGATTCGATAAAAAACCTGAAAACAACATCACAAAGGTCTTCTATAATATGAGCAACGAAGAAACTGTTCTGGTCTTTGAAACAGAAGACATTGATAAATACTGCAATATAGATGTAATAAGCTCAGAAACATTTGATGTAAATGACGATCCTGTATCCCTGTACAGATTTGATGCAGATGCAAGCGATGAGATGGGCAATCACGACGGGACTGTGGCTGGCAATGTGGGATTCGTTAGTGATGAGGAAAAAGGCATGGTCGCAAGCTTTGGTTCAGGTGAAATGATTATAAACGGGCATTTCAGCGAATACGCTTCAAGTCAGCCTGATGTGCCTGGGTGGATAACAGGCCAGGATGATATGTGGTATTACGACCATTCATACAATAGGATGTACATAAGAGTGGATTCTTATAATATCAAGGATCATGATCAGGTCCTTGAGCCATGGCCTTATCTTAATATAGAGCCTGGAAAAATCTACAATGTAAAGTTCACGATAGGACAGCACTATGCGCCTGTTGTAACTGACGGGGCATATGCAAGCATTGGTGGAAAGAGAATATATATATACGGCGAAGGTGACTATGATCAAACCATAACAGCTGAAACAGATGAGAACCTGCAGTTTATAGTGCCTGCAAACGCACAATCAAGATTAACACTGGATAATGTGTCTGTTGTAAACTCATATCCTGCTGACGGCATGGGCTATATTGACGCAGGAGCTCCTGTTCTGAATGGAAACAAGGTGACATATGGCGGCTGGATAAAGGTAAATAGTCTTACTAACAGAATGCAAACAATAATGCAGCAGGACAATGCTGAATACAAGGGTTTTGCCTTGTACATTGATGAAATAGACAATTCTATATATTGCTGGGATGGCAATGTCGTTGCTGGCGGGTTTTTGCCGGAATTGGACACATGGTACAATGCCTTTTGCATCCACAACGGAACTGATTTTGCTCTGTATATTAATGGCGAAATGATAGGAAATTCTGTACCTTCGGAAAGAAATGCAATAACTACTGAAAATTTTGTAATAGGTGGTAGTGCCCCTTTGGATAGTGGCTGGTTTAACGGTTCAATTGATGATGTGTTCATATTTAATAAGGCAATATCTGCCCCGGGAAAGAACTGCTTTACAGACCCTTTCAATGAGCTTTGCAACATATTCTTTACAGGAAACCACACAAATGAAATGATGTTCTATACCAATAAGGGAAATGAAATCTCATTAATAGTTCCTAATGACGCTTTTAATGAAAAAACCACTGCCAAAATAGATAAAGTTATGATAAGTAATTGCGATGGCATTAACATAACGCCAAACATAAACATGGACTGGAACCTGAGCAAGGCAATTGATGATTTTGACATGCAAATAACAATAACAGGTCCTGATGAGATTAAATATCCAGAGGTCTATGTTGCAAGATGGCAGGCAGGCATATCAGACCTAAAGAACACAGTATACAATATCACGGGCTATATAAAAGGAACCGAACATACTATTTTCCAATGACCCTTACCATTTACAAGCCGCCTGCTATATGAAGATTTCCAAAAATCTCGCTAATTATTTCATCAAAAAGTTTTGGTGGCTCTTCTGGAGGTTCGCCTGAATATCTGTATGCTGATATATCATCTCTTTTGCCCGGCCTGTCTATATAATGAACCCAGTGATAATAACCATCCTTATCCCGGGCCAGTCTCCAGAAATCCCTTGTACCGTCCTCTGAGATTATAGGAGCTGTTTCTTTGATAGGCCTGCCATAACTCTTTAGTTTTTTTGCAGCACTATTCCCACAACAACCCGCAATCCCGGCTGTCGCAGCAGCGCCAAGCATCGCTGTAAGTGCCATCTCCCTTTTCTTCTCAGCAATTGCCCTGCCGTAATCGCCAATTCTTTCAAAACCTGATCTGCAATCATTGTTCCTGTCAGTAAGCAGACTGTCGCCATCGACTTCTACACCCAAATCCTTAATTTGATATCTCATGCCAACACCTATATATCACTGTATAATAGTGACATTCAATGCTTTATAAAGCTTTCGGTTAGCCAGAGGTTGTCGAATTAATCCATAGTATAAATAAAAAAACATCTCTGTTTACCTTCTCAACAGCTATCAATCTCAAATAACTGTTAATATTATGCCTTACACCATATAACATGACATCAACATTTCTTGTATGTTCTAATCTACACCTTGTTCTGTTGCCATGTTTAGTAAAATAGTCGCATAGGGCGCGAACCCCGCGGGCTTTAGCCCGCGGATGGAGTCTCACTGCCACCAAATATAGTTTCTACAGGCCAGATGTCTTATATCACCGAATTTCTTGCCCAATTGCATATTGTTCTTGGCGATAGCTTTATCTTGAACCTTTTCCATAACACTTCACTGATAGAATAGCTTGATAATCCA
>CAYNRQ010000057.1:0-7232 GCA_964399875.1 uncultured archaeon | reverse complement strand
ACCAATTGTATGTGACTGGTGGTAAGGAGCTAATCAATTAACCGTTTGAGAATTCCGCTGGTCGGTGACCAACGGTTCCAGACAAAGCCCCTAATACCTTGTAATCATTCCGCTTCTTTTCCCCATCTTTACAGCATACCTGAATACCAGAGCACCTATTGCAAGATAAACAAAAGCCAAAGCAGCACCTATGGCAAGCGATGCAGTAGCACCATTAAGGCTTATGCCCAACGCCGCCCTTATTGAAATAATAGAATGTGTAGCAGGAATAGCATATGAAAAGGCCTGGACAACACCGGGCAGCATGGAAACAGGATAATATACACCAGAAAAAACCATTATTATACCTGTCAGCATCCATATCAATGACATATATTTCTCGCCATACGCAACCATCAATCCGTTTATCATCAGACCTATGCCTGTTGCAAACATGAAAACAAAGAACAGGTTGACAAGAAAAATCCCTGCACTGAATATATTAAAACCAAAGAATATAATCCCCACTGTGCCTATAATCAAGAATGCAGCAAAAGAGCTAAGGAAACCAAAGATAGAATTTCCTATTATAAAGTGCCTTACAGATGATTTTCCTGTAAAGGAATGCCTAAGGCACCCGTTCCATATATCAAATGTTATTCCGTACGTTATCCCCCTCTGTGATATGCCATAGAAATTCCATACCATCACACCCACAAAAACAAATACCATGGAATCCAGCGGTGCTCCCTTTGACATCAGGAAGAATGCCAGTATACCCAGCGAGAGGATGCCAATAAATGGATACAGCAGTATCCATGCGATCTCACCAGGCCTTCTGGACATTATCTTAGCATGCTTGTATACATGTGCACTTATTTCCTCCCACATAATATCACCCTGTTTCGCTTTGAACTCCTCGAATAAGAATTTCTTCCTTTCTACCAATAATGGTAAGGAACACATCCTCCAGACTGGCCTTCTTTATTTCCATGTCTGTTATCTTTATTCCCCTTTTCTTCAGGCCCTTTACAATACCATCAAGTCTTTCCAGCCCTGAATCAACAGCTATAAAAACACCATCCGTTACATTGTAATTCAAAACACCTTTCATCTTTCTGAGAAAACCAAGGTTCTTATACCTATCCAGATAAAGATGAATCACATCAGGTATCCTTAGCTCGTCCTTTATATCCCTTATATCACCATGAGCTACAAGATTACCCTTGTTTATTATAGCCACTTTTTTACACATCTCCTCCACCTCATGCAGGTGATGCGAAGTCAGGATAACAGTCATCTCCCTTTCCTTGAGCATGTCCATTATAAAGTTCCTTACATCCAGGGCAACCTCGACATCCAGCCCAGCAGTAGGTTCATCCAGAAAAAGGACTTCTGGCTCATTGATCAGGGATTTTGCCACAGCAACCTTCTGCCTCATTCCAGTGGAAAGGTTCCCAAAACTCCTGTTTTCAAAGGCCTTTATTCCCAGCTTCCTGATAAGAATGTCCGCATTCCTTTTCCTTGCATGGGCCTTCAAACCATAAAGCCTTCCGTAGTACTCCAGAATCTCCTTCGGATTCATGTCCCAGTAAAAGAATGTTCCACCCATGCAAAGGCCAACCCTTTCCCTGACATTCCTGTCATGCCTGACAACATCATACCCCAGAATCCTGGCCTGCCCTGATGTAGGCAGCAGCAGGGTTGACAGTATGTAGATCAGAGTTGTCTTACCAGCCCCATTAGGCCCGAGCAGTCCAAAGATCTCCCCCTTCCTTATTTTCAGATCTATTCCTTTCAGGGCCCAGACAGACCCTTCTTTGTTTTCAAACTTTTTCTTCAGTCCAGATATCTCAATGGCGTCCATAACATATTAAGATTGTTTATTAAATATAAAGTCTTATTATCCGAAACAGGGAGCTAGAGCAGACAAAACCAAGACTAGAATATGCAGGGAGCAGCCTTACTTGGCAATAGGGCTTATACCCTCATTCATCCTCATTATGTATGGTTTTAATTTTTTTTCTAATATCTTAATAATCCCCTTGATTGCCACCCTCTTCCAGAAAGGCGTTCTGACCATCTTAAAGCTCTGATCAGACATCTTATAAACCCATCTAAAGTTATGCTCCATACATGCCCCCAGAACCTTCCAGTGCTCTGGAAGCATCTTCTCCTTTCTGAAGAATCTGCTTTCATTTAATGTTCCTATAGGAACAAAGAACAATGGAACAATCAGGGATTTGTATTCCCTGAGATCATAAACAAGATCCTTTGTTTTTTCCACATCCTCTGCCCTTTCACCAGGCATTCCCAATATAAGGGTTGAACAAGGAACCCAGTGGTGTTCTGCCAACACACTATGCGCATCCTTTACCAGTTCAGGCCATCTCTCCACATTGAATGGCATGGCCTTCCCCCTGAGATGTTTCTTTGCCAATCTGGCTGAACCCGTCTCTATACCAACCTGCCCTGAATACCACGGTGTTCTTTTAGACCCAATACCAAGCAGCTCTGACAGGTCAGCTATCAGTTTTGGTTTTGCAAGGACAGATGCAAAGGCAAAGTGCGATATACCAATTCTGGGTGTCAGTTTTTTTACCTCCCTGAACAATTTTATTACTTCACTGGGGTTCGGTATTGCCCCCTTCGCTTTATACCTGAGCACATCCTCAGCATGCAACAAAACTGAGCCGCATCCACCATCCAGATTAACCTTAATCTCTTCCAGAATCCTGGGAACAGGCCTGCACCTGAACCTCAGCATGGTCGGATTGCAAAACCTGCAACCCCTTCCACACCCTCTGGCAATCTCCACAAGCCCATTGATAGTAGGCTTTTTTATGTTGGGTATCTTATCAAGCGGAACAACATCACCATGGACAAACCTGGGCAGGTTATTCCCATTCATCGCCATATCAAAAAGCTTGGGTGCTGTTATCTCCCCTTCTCCTGTGAAAACACAATCAATACCCAGCCTCTTTCTGTTCTTCTCATCTATCTGCCATGCGCCAGGACCACCAACTATAATCCTCACATTCCTTTTTCTTATTGCAGGATGCCTTACAATCTTTTCAAAGAATATAGCTGAATAAGGCCTTCTATCCATTAAATCAGAAAACGTGCTTGATGCAGGCCCAAGACCAAGAGGGTCATTGCTTGTGATTCCGACAACTCTTGTTTCTGATGTCACAGCCTTTCTAATATCATGGGGCCTTACAACCAGCACATCATCCTCTGATAACCCATTCTCTAACAGGGCCGCCTCTATCTTCCTTGTGCCGCAGTTCGCCATAGCAGCCACGGTCCCGTTGCTCTTGACAGGGGGGCACAATATTTTGGAATATAGCCATTCTGGTATAAGGGCAGGTGCGCATGCAGCAAACCCAACAAATTCATTCCCATCATATTCTGACATTAATGTGGCATCAGTTGTAAGAATCACCTTGGCCATAATCACCCCAGCACATTTTTTAATGCGCTCTTAAATATATTCTTAATCACAATAAAATTCTTTGCCCTTATCTGATCAATAAAGAACATCGGCTTGAGATAAAAACTAAGATAAGCGCTCCTCAAAGCCTTTCTCAATTGTTTAATATTGACATCAGGAATCTTCATTACGGGTTTAACTGTTGTGAAATCAGACCATCTGTTGCTCAATAAAAGCCTCTTTCTTTTCGCCCATGCGTACAGCTTTGTGCCGGGATATGGTGTGGCTGTTGTGAACTGTGCAAAGGTAAGGCCAAGGCCCCTTGCAAATTTAATCGTGTTTTTTATTGTCTTTGCTGTATCACCAGGCAGACCAAGTATAAATGAACCAAGTGAATTTATCTTCACCTTTTTTGCAATCCTCACTGCTCTCTTGGACTGCTCAAGACTTATACCTTTCCCAACCCGGTTCAGTATCTCCTGCGAACCGGATTCAATACCAAAATATATTGTATGGCAACCTGCAGCCTTTAATTTCCTTGCCAAACCTTCGTTTATTGTATTAACCCTTGAAGAACACGTCCAAGTTATATCTAAACCCTCTTTCCTTATCATATCACATATCTTTTCAGCTCTTTTATTGTCCAGAGTAAATGCATCATCCATGAATTCTATCTCCCTTATACCCCAGTCGTTCCTTAAAAGCCTTAACTCCTCCAAAACATTCTCAGGGCTTCTTGACCTCCACATCTTTCCGCAGAGAAGCGAGGATGAGCAGAATATGCAGTTAAAAGGACACCCCCTTGATGTCATTATCATGCCAAACCTTTTTCCGTGCATGCTATACCTTGCCATTGGCAGTTTATTCCATGCAGGAAAATTCAGTGAATCAAGATCTTTTATGAAAGGCCTGTCGCGGTTTTTTATAGACCCGCCATTATTCCTAAAGGTTAATCCGGATATTCCCCTTAAAGAAGAGCCCCTATCCCATGCAGTGATAAGCTCATTAAATGTCGCCTCTCCTTCACCTCTTATAACAGCATCTATGGCCTTGCATTCCTTTAGTGTTTCCTTTGCAGTAAACGTTGCATGCGGCCCTCCTATACTCACCTTACAGTCAGGGTTTATCCTTTTTACCATTATCGCCACTTTATACGCCTCATAGATAGCGGGTGTTGTTGCAGTAAGCCCAACAACATCCGGGTCATACGCCTTTATCATTCTTTCCAGATTTTCAAGATCAATATCCTCGCTCAGGCAATCTATTATCTTCACGTCATGTTTTTTGGGCAGATTAGAAGCAAGATAAGCAAGGCCTAGGGGTATCCCTGTTAATCCCAGGGTCTTTTTAATATCAGATGCCTGCGGAGGTACCACTAACAGGATCTTCATAATATAAAGATCATAATGATATTTAAATAAGAATCCACTGATTCTTGTACATCAGCACAGGAGATGCAGCAACCTGCAAGACTGTGGCCGGTAGCATCAGCAGACCGACAGGCGGCCTGCACGGACCGCTGTGGGGAATGCTCTGATATCTCTATGGTCTAAACGTCTCTAATCCCTTCTTTCGTTACCTTAAAGACAGTTTCGCTCTCAGGCAGGTTTGGAGAGTCTATGAGCTTTGCAATCCTTTTCTGGTCCTTGCTCTTTCTAAGATACAATCTGAATGTTGCCTGGTGACCAAGAATATGTCCCCCTATAGGAGCAGTTGGATCCCCAAACAAAACATCAGGCCTTGCCATGACCTGGTTTGTTACATATACAGCCAGATTGTAAACATCTGCCAGTCTCTGCAGTTTATGCAGATGCCTGTTCAGTTTCTGCTGCCTTCCTGCCAGTGTTCCTCTTCCTGTGTAATCACTCCTGAACGCAGAGGTTAAGGAATCCACTATAATCAGCTTGACGTTCTCTTTTTTTATCACTTCCTCTGCCTTTTCTACTAAAAGCATCTGATGATCAGAATTATATGCTCTTGCTGTCAGCACATTCTCCAAGGCCTTTTCAGGGTCCAGACCCATGGCTTTGGCCATATCTATTATCCTTTCCGGCCTGAACGTCTGCTCTGTATCAATAAAAAGGGCCTTTGCATTCATGCCCCCCTTCTCCTTTGGCAGCTGTACTGTTACAGCCAACTGATGGGCAAGCTGTGACTTGCCAGAACCAAACGCACCATGGGCCTCCAGTATAGCCTGCGTTTCCAGACCACCACCCAGAAGCTCATCCAGCGTCTTGGAGCCTGTTGTTATCTTGCCCACACTTTCTCTTTTTTTCATAACATTGCTGGCTGTCTCAAAACCCATCTTGAGTTTTTCCCTGGCACCAGCTATTATCTTATTTGCTGTCTCTTCCCCCACACCAACAGCACCAACAATCTCTCCTGGAGAAGAAGCTGCAATGGCCATAAGATCTGTATAACCAGCATCCCTGAGCTTTTCAGCTGTTTTTTCTCCCACACCAGGCAGCTTTCCTAAATCCTCACCCATAAAAATCACTATTAATTATTGAATCTAAGTTTTAAATATCATTATGCTGAATCAGAAACCTATGATTCAATCATAAGATGAATGCATCATTTCTGGTTCAACAGCTGTTGTTTCGCCAAGAAAACCCAGAATTTTGAGAAAAACACTGACCCTACACTCTGCTTTTATCCAAAATCAGCATTTAGAGATGAATCCCAGAGTTACTCTTGTTCAGCCTTATTTTCTAATTCCTTTATCAGATTCTCGCATTCCTTCTTAACGTCAATATTACAAACATCATTCGCAATAAACTCAAGGTTTCCTGTCAGCTCGTTCTTCTTTACCCTTCCCCTCACAACAAAATCATTTCCCAGGGCCTTTGTATATTTATATACATCCACAGCATCCTTTTCATCTCCAACCAGCTTTCTCAGCTCATCTGCCTTTTTACCCAGGAGCTTTTCTGCAACATCCCTGAAGAAAACAGCCCTTATGTTTCCTGTATCATCATCAATAACACCAGAAACAACCATATGGTAATCAGGCTCTATTCCCCCATGCTCCTTGCAAATCCATTTTTCGCCCTCCTCCTTTAGCCTTGCACCACACATGGGGCATACCTCATAAAACAGGTTTCTCTTGAATATCTGAACCAGGGTCGCCTTTATCTCCGCAAATTCACCTTCCTTTAAATCCCTTATCTGCTTTCTTTTAGGAGCAGAGTACTTCTTTTCCATCTCCTTTATATCAGGCACATCAATGTCCGCCTCTACTTTTTCTATATTGCCCTTGCCCAGTCTCAACTCAGGATTTCCCCTGTTATCCATCTTAACATAACCATTAGTTATCCTGACAGTATCGTTTTCCTGCAGATCACCTTCTTTTATCATATTCACCTCTTCATCCCACAAAGAAAGCCTCACCATGCCAGTCTCATCAGCAATAAGAACATTCGCAACCTTCCCTTTTTTGCCGTTCCTTTCAAACTCCAGCGGCTCAAACACCCTTATAATCCTTCCAACAAGATCCACTGACCTGAGGCCTGACAAAAGATTCTTGATTTTAAGCTGCCTCTTGGTTTCTTTTAGCAGATTAATACCGAACTCCCTTGCAACAATATATGCAGCCCCTTCCTCAGACACAAGTCCGGAAAGCTCATCCTGTTTTTCAGAAATCTTTTTCTTAACCTCTTCCTTGGTAAGACCCGCTTTTTCACATATTTTGTCCATAATCCTGCCAACATCCGACATAGAAATCACATAGAATTTTTTGTTATTAAGATTTATATGTTTATAAATCCGGCTCTGTGAATTTAATTCCGTAAAGCAATAAATATAAGACTAGAGGTGATAT
>CAYNRQ010000056.1:0-7459 GCA_964399875.1 uncultured archaeon | reverse complement strand
TGAAAAAGTGCCTATAACTTCTTGGTTGGATAATATTTCTGTTGGAGGGCTTAAGTTTACTCAACTTAGTTAAAGTTAGTTTCTATCTATCGTTTGGGTGTTTTCTACACGGCTAGATAAAGTGTACATCCCGTTAAGTTGACAATGCAAAAAAAGGGGGCAGATTGGAGTTACTGTGGTGCGTATATTTTTAATAAAAAACCAATCCGCCCCTCACCTGGATTGCATAGAAGGGGTTTTATTAAACAGCTATTTTCAGCGCAAATCAAAAAGGGTGGGGGTTTGAAACCCCCACCACACACCATTAGCGTCGCCTCCAAGGCGACAGTCCACACAGTTAAAGGCCTTAATTAAAAAAGCCAGATTCTTAAAACGACTGAATCTGGCTTTCGGAGGAGGGTGATGAAATGAATCTATTTTTCTACTGCAGAGGATTTCTGCAGTTTATGTTGGCAAAAAGCCAGATTCTTGGGGAGAATCTGGCTTCGGAGGAGTGCCTCAGTGCCTTCCCATTCTTGGGAGCTTTGTGCATCCATGCAACACTGAGGCTGTGGGAAGTAGTGCTTTATAAATTTTGAATCATTTCCAAAAGAAAAGCCAGATTCTTAAAACGACTGAATCTGGCTTTCGGAGGAGGGTGATGAAATGAATCTATTTTTCTACTGCAGAGGATTTCTGCAGTTTATGTTGGCAAAAAGCCAGATTCTTAAAACGACTGAATCTGGCTTCGGAGGGAAAAGCCATCAACAGACCTGTGCCATTCTTTCATGAATGGGTAAAAATGTTTTGTGGATTTGAAAGCTCTTACTGCTGCATGTAGTATTATGTTAAGATTCCGAGCAAAGGCCCCAAGCGAGAATGGGCCTTTGCTTTCGCACAACTTGCCACATATTCGGATGCGGGGATTCTTTTGTTACATTCGTTGCCAGGGCACAGTGACCAGACAGGGAGGTAAAACTAAACAAAAACCGCAGTATTCAGTCTCGCGTGGATGAAACAGCTATCATGCGGATACATATTTTGTCTTGTGTTAAGTGATCTGTTCGAAAACAGACCCAATATCCAAAGATTTATTGTATGTAAAGGAACATAATATTAACATCCAATCAATCATATAGTATATTATCTTTGCAAACTTAAATTTGTTTGTAATTGGGGCTCTGTGAATTTAATTCCGTAAAGGAATAATGTGGCCATAGTCTGCTTCGCAGATAATTGATAATATGCTCATGGTCTCAAACTCGGGAGTTTTCAGACTTCATCCGACATTGCATTAAAATCCCCTTCTCATTTCATTCGAAGAATATACAGGCACCGCACGACTTTGGCAACAAGTTGCCTTCGTCCAAATTTGGCTACGCCAAACTTCTCTTAATGCCGATGCTATATACTGAAGGGGGATAAGACAGTTAATCAGGCACTGGCAGGATGGTGGTTAAAATAAGAACCCCGCTTAAGAAGAGATACAAGCAATATGTAGAAATTGCATAGTTTGCGGATTTAAGCTGCTAGAGCCGTTGATTGAACCTTTAAAAAACCTAACTGGGTAAAATATTAATATATAATAGAGGATATGGAAAATATGAACAGAATGAAGGGTGCAGATGATTTTTTGATTGTGCTCACCATAGCCATTATACTAATTGTGGTGTTTGCATTGTTTTCTCTTCTGGTGCCTTACCAACCGGCCCCGCCTCCTGGTGTCAATGAAACAATAGTTGTTTCACAATTCAAGATAGGGACTGTTGGGTTTGCAGCGGATTTCCAGGCCAAATCAGCAAGCCTTGGTTCATTCAATGTTGGGGAAGTGCAGACAGAGGGTTTAAAGAGTGTTCCCCAGATAACAGTGTCTGCTGGTCTGCTGGGTGGAGAAAGCCAGGCCTTTGATATAAATGTGGATGATGTGTATCTTGAAACAATAAGGGGTGTTAAGATAAGTTTTGATGTTTACGAAACCAATCAGTACGGGGATTTGGTTGTTACATGGAATGGAAAGGAATTCTACAGAGGAAAGGCAGCCCCAAGGGAGTATACAATTGATATAAGCCCTGATTATGTGAAAAATTCCAATGAACTAAAAATATACTGTGACGGGCCTGGTCTGATGTTCTGGGCATCCACTGTTTATACAATAAGAAACTTTGATGTGGGCCTGGAGTACGGACCCGATAAGTTCTTTTCGTTCAAACTGCTATCAAGCGAAATATCTGCGTTTAACAGAGGGGAAATAAACTTCATTGGCACAGGAAGCACAGGCAGAATGGAAATCAAGGTCAATGGCGTGAATGTTTATGATGGTCTGCCGTCAGGTGTGGTAAACGCACGGTTCAACTTTTCCACAGTGCCGCTTAATATTGGAGATAACATTGTTACATTCAAGGGGATTGGCGGTGTGTTCAATCTCCAGAATGCAAACATAAAGATATATTTATCTAAAAATGAGATAGTAAGGTCAAGGGAATTCAATATAAGCGGGAGCGAATATGAGTGGCTGAATGAGGGAAGATACAGGGGGAGGATTAGCTTTGATGTTCTTTCGATCCTAAGGGGCGGGAGCCTTGATATAAAGCTTAATGGAAAACCGCTTAATGTTCCACAGGTCAGGGCAGGAGAAAACAGGGCTTATTTCTCTGTGAGCGATGTGAATGCTGGAAGGAATGAGCTGGTTTTCTCAGGAACCGGATACTTTGATATTGATAATGTAGAGATAGAGCTGGAAAGGATTTAGATTTCAACAAAGTGGGGGGGGGCATTCAAATATAGCAGTAAAGGTTTCAAAGCTGGAATCTGAATTTTCTTTTTCCTGCTGTGATTTCGTCTTGGTCATTTAATTCCCTTGGGACATATGGGTTTAGTGTCGTTTGCATGGAGAAGCCTGAACCCGGGCTTGAAACGTTTGTTTCTGATCCACTGTTAATATCCACTACAAAGTATTTTTCATTCTGTTCATAGACCCTGAAGTGTTGGGGTGAAAGGGAACCATCTGTTATAGTAACATCGCAACTCTCAGCACTGCCAAAAACCCTGTCATTTTCCAGGCCTATTACTGCTTTTGTTTGCATATCCACTATGGAGGGCATGCTATCCCATATTAGAATTAAAGCAAAGCTATTTAAGATTTGCCTTGTTTTTGATTTAGCTTTTTATTTTAGCTTGACCAATCTTTTAATAAGCGGTGTGATAATGGCAATGAGTGTTCAGGAGGCTAAGAGGGTTCTTGGTATAAAAAGCGAATACCCCACAAGGGATGAGATCAAAAGGGCCTTCATAGTGTATAGGAAAAAGATTGGGGATGTTTATGGTTGGCATAGTGAAGAGTTCAATAAGTTCAAAGAGGCCCGGCATGTGCTTATGAATTATTGCAATAAGATGGAAGCACGTAAAAATATAAAGGAAGCAAAGCGACCTCATGGACCACCAGAAGTTCCTGTTGAAAAATCTACTGAAGATATTACGGCTCTAGCAAGAAGAGGGCAAGGGGTGATACTGAAGAATGAAACTGCACCGGCGAAGAAAGAGTCTGAGAGGGTGAAGGTTTCTGTAAGAAGAAAAAGATGGGATTATTCTGGAAGAGGTGAGCCCACAGAATTGGCACGAAGGCCTCCCGGTGGATTGGCAAGAAGGCCTCCTGATAGTGGTGATGACTCTGGAAGGGGTGGAAGGGTAAGGCCTCCGAAGATTCCGTATTTGTCTAAAAGGTTAAGCGGCCACGTTAACATTGCTGTCTTGTTTTTAATCTTTATGGTAATAGGTATTATTTTATCTGTAACGATTGGCAGTGTCTTGTTTCTTTTGGCGCTCCTTTGCTGGGCTGTTTATAGCATTATTCCCCCGCCGGTTGATGTTATAGAAAAGGAGATAGAAAGGGTTACAAAAAGATTTGATAAAGAAAGAAGGAAACTGGATGATGAGATGGAGAGAGCCAGAACAAGGTATGAGAGGGATAGGGTAAGATATAAAATAGAGGAACTGCAAAGGGAGAGGGATGCTGCATTAAAGATAGAGGAAATAAAGGCCAGATTAAAAAAGAGCGGGCATCAGATTGGAACGGAAACGGGTCTTGCTTTTGTCAGGGAACTGTTTAAGATTATGGGTCTGGTTTTCTTTTCCCTTGCCTTTATATTGTCAACATTTCCTTTTGCAACGCCTGTTGGTTTGATAATTGCTCTTGTTGCCTATATGATGCTTGGCGGAACAACCTATGGGGTTCCTGAAAAAGAGGAGGAGGAGGAATGACTAATGGAGGCGTGTATAGGAGTCCGTATCAGCTTCCCAAGCTGTGGTTTAAATCGCTCTTTGGCCTGTTCATAGCGGCCATGTTCTATGTGAAATTAGATTCTGTGTTTTTGGCAGGCATGGCTCTTGCATTCTTCTTTTTTATCCCCAGGCATGTGAGAAATACCGGTGTTGATATATTAAATAAGGTTTTTTTCGGATTTCTTATGCTCCTCCTTCTGTTGATAGCATTCCATAACTCTGCCATGTTTGGACTTGGCCTTGATTTCGGGATCAAGGTTACTGGTATGAGTGAGGCTGCTATAGTTGGTTTCTATGTATGTGCAGCTGCTTTTGTTTTAATTTCTGCGTTTTACACAGGCAGAAAAAAGGTGGCACCCACGCGGTTGTCGCGGGCGGTTATTGGGTTATTTATCGTGTCTATTGCCGTTGGTATGGGGACTGGCGTTTTCAGGATATGGGACTGGAATGATGCAACTATAGTGTTCTTTGTTATATGGGTATTGGCGTTTATATCTGGGTATGCTGATACAAACACAAGACAGGGAATAGGTGTTGTTATAATAATAGTGTCATTCTTTATTTATTCTGCTGGTGTGGGCGGGCAGAACGTTGGTTCGGCTGTTTTTGGGTACTGGTGGCCGCCTGTTCATAATTTTTTCAGTTCCGCATTCAAGCCCATCGGACAGGCATGGTCGCAGTTAAGGGCCACTCTTGGCAATGCGTGGATGCTGTTCTCAAATCCAGTGGGGTGGACCCAGCAGATGATGAATGGGACGTATACGAGGGATCCTGATACAGGTCTGCGCGGAGCGTATGGAGTAGAACTAGAGGAGATAAGGGTAACGCCCATATACGCAGAACAGCCATTCACTATTCTTGTCAAGATAAACAACAAAGGTGCGTATCCTGCAAAGAACGTTAAGGTTGGTGTGAGCACATGGGTTGGGGATATACCAGAAGGCCCTTATTATGAGCAAAAGCTGAAGACAGAAGATATTGGCATAAAGCCGGATAACAATCCTGGCGTGGTTTGCCCGCAGGCGACAAATGAGTGTTATTTTGAGGTTGTCAGTGGCGATGTTAATCTTACTAAAATGGACATAAGGCAGCTGCTGTTCAATGCGAATGGTATTAGCTGCTATCATATATCAGAGCATGGCCTTAGGGACAGGTATATACCTATACATGGAACAGTGGAGTATGATTATGGAATAGAATCAGTGCTGATGATTGAGGCAATGAACCAGTCTGAATGGGAAAGGCTGGCAAGGGAGGGCAGGCTTAAGCCAGAAAGGAAAGAGGCCTCGCAGTTTACCAATGCGCCTGTAAGGCTTAATCTGGATGCACCGGATCAGCCAGTAAGAGAGGGCAGCTCACTGCAGATTGGTTTCCATCTTGTATCTGCCAAGGGAAAGAATAGCGAGATATTGAATGCCAGTGTTACGCTTGAGGTTCCAAAAAGCTTTGCTGAGGGAATCACGCCTGCATGCACTGTTAAACCCAAGTCAGAAAAAGGTAGAACGACCGGTGATCCTGATATGGTCGTGTTTGAGTGGGAAAATCTGAAGGGGCCTTATGTTGTTTACTGTAATTTCGGCCCTATGAAACTGACTAATAAGGACGCGCCTACACAAACCTATCTTGTAAGGGCCACATCGAGCTACAGGTTCAAGGAATGGGAAATAACCAATACAGGCATAGATTTCAGGGGAATAACATGCTGCGAGATTGATGCGGATTGCCCTTTCGGCCAGAAGTGTGAACAGGCCACGAGGAAATGCGGCGCCGGCACTGTTGAACAACCTAAAGGTGCTCCAGATTATTGTGACTGGATCAATGTGCAATATGAGAATGGGGCAATCAATCATAAATGCATGAGGGCAGAGGGTGGCTGTAAAAGGGATGAGCAGTGTGATCAGCAGAAACAATATGATGCAGATAGTGATGGTAAATTGACAAGGCTGAAGTGCTGGGCAAACATAGCAAATGGTGTGTGTTGTCCAGAAGATGATAATACAGATAACTGCACTGAATTGCATGAAGAATGGAAGGCCGGAAATTATGAGGATACACTTCTTCCTTAATTCTTTGATTATCTTTTTATAAAATCATGTTTTTGTTATCTTTGGCGTGCTGGTCTCTTTTGTGGTGTTTGTGGCCTTGTTTTTGGCACTGATTCCTGTTTTGCTTTCATTTGTCTTAATTGTTTATCAGCCCATGTTCCAGTCCATTGCCTTAAGCTTTTGTCATTATCCCTGAGTGTCTCTGCCCTTCTGTCAAGATTGGATCTCTCCACTTCCATTCTGTAGGCCATTCTTGTAACACTGTCTGCTGTATCATTCACGTCGCTTGATCTTTCTAACCTTCTCCACAGAGCATCATAATTTGGTTGGGCTGGGTTTGCCTTTCTGTAATTCCTGAATCTTGCTCTTAAATCTGCTATTTCATCTTGACAAGCATTCTCAATCTGTTCCAGTTCATTTGTCTGCTGATTCTCTAAATCATGTATTTCCGTTTCACGCATTATCAATTCATTTTCGTATTCTCTTAGTTCTCTCCTTGCTTCTCTTAACTGCTCTTGAAGAATCTTTCTTTTTTGTTTTGAGCTTGTTCTTAGATTTCTATACTTATCCTGCAATCTCTCTACCTTTTCCCTAAGCTGTATGTATTTTCTGATTTCTGATTCATCTGTATAAAAGAAGACTGATTCTACAGGAGCTATTATCGAACCATCCGGGCCTATGCTAATAACGTTTATATCATCGCCCCATGGGGTTGGTGATATTCCAAAAAGCCCCTTTTCTTTTATCCTTTTTGCTAATTGCTCAAGTTCACCTTTGTATGACTTTTCGTCTGTTATGTATCTTATCTTGCATATCTTGATTTTCCTTGGAATTTCGCCATTATCTCTTATTCTGTTATTGTTTCCATCATAAAATGCATTTACGAACAAATAATGCACATTTCTCCCAGAAGGGCTGCGTGTATTTGAAGTCATTACCTGCAGGTTGTTTGGCTCATTTGGATCCGGTGTTAGCATTGCCATATATGGCACTTTTCCCAGAGGCTGTCCTCTTTCTTCAAGAAAATATTTATCAACCAGATATGTGCCAGCATTGTATCCACCAGCGCCTATAATTATTCCTGTACCTATTTTAAGAAAATGGGTAAAGTTATAATCAAGCCACTATAATATAATCTATATGCCACGAATTTCATG
>CAYNRQ010000055.1:0-7561 GCA_964399875.1 uncultured archaeon | reverse complement strand
GCGCTGATGTGCTCACATTAACATCCAGTATCACTGTGTCATTGGCTGAGCCAGACAAGACCATGGGGACTGGGGCCAGAAGAATAATGATTATAAATACAGCAACAGAAAGAATCAGCCCTAGCGTTGTGGCACCATTTAATACATGGTTTTTACTCTTCATGTATATAATTATTGCTTTTATCCTTTATAAAGTTTAAACATATTTCTTGATTACTGTTTTAAATCAGAATTCCACCGGTCTCTGACCGGTGGTTCCAAACAAGGCAATCGCTAACAGTCACCAGTCACTATGCGGAATTACTCTCAAACAATTAACCAAGAGCTCCGCATCCCGCCAGTCTTGTTAACCAATTGCATGCGGATGGAGGTGAGGAGCTGGCCAATTAACCGTTTGAGATAATAGTATATCTATACTATAAAATTTTAATTTTAAAATTACATTAAATAAAAATTTATCTGAGGCTAAAATTAGTCTTATTTTTCTTTAAAATTTTAACATAATTAAAAATATTAGTATATTTATACAATATTTTAATAAAATCAAACGCAAGAAACCTTTTAAATTATTATACAAACTAAAGATTTAATATGCCAAAGAAACTTCAAGAGTATAAGAACTTCTGGCTCATATGGCTCAGCTCTGCGGGTAATCCAAACGGAACCTCACTCTTTACCATCCAGAAGCTCTGGAACATAACATCCAACTACCTGTACCACAAGGAGTCTGGTCTGAATAAACCCCTTTATTCAGCCATGATAGAAGAGGGTTTTATAACAAAGAAGAGCAGAAAAATAACAGCAAGATTTGACTGGGTCCCTGCTTATATGATAGAGAGGCACAGCCCGGATAAAGAAAGATGGTCCCTTAACATATTCATGATAGAGAACTGGGCCAAGATACAGGATTTTATACAAAAACAGCATGACATACTCTTTGGTCATGAAAACCTAAAGACACTTTACAGGAATATAAAAACCATACGCAAGACAGGGCAGGATATATTCGAGGACATATTCACCCTTGTTTTTGTATCAAATATAATGCCCTTCTGCGCTAAGTATGGAGCCAATCTTGTAGCCAGAATAATCTATACCATGATATCCATGACACCTGAGAGAGACCTATTGGGCTATTTCAAAAAAATAATACCAGAGATATCCAAGATGGGCGATTTTCCCAGAATTATAGAAAACGAGAAAAAACTAATGGATGTGCTTTATTCTTTTGAAGGAAAAACCACTACCAAGTGAGCTCTTCAGGTATTGATTTTGAGAGGACACTGAACCCATCCCTTGTTATCAAAACCATGTCCTCTACCCTGCACCCCCCAAAACCCTTAATATAAACGCCCGGCTCTATTGTTATAACCATGCCTGTTTCCAGTCTGCCAACCCTTTCATGTATGCGCAAACCAAGACCATGACCAATGGAATGCTTTAACTTGTACCCCTTTCTTTCCATAAGCTTTTTGTACAGCTCATTTATTTCCCTAAAATCTATTCCAGGCCTTAACTCCTTTATCAACTTTTTCTGTATCCCTGAAACAGACCTGTATAACACCCTGATTTTTTTATCCTCTTTAGGGATGTACATTCTTGTTATATCAGAACAGTACCCCCTGAATCTAGCACCAATATCAAGCATAAGGGGCTTCCCTTTCCTTACAATCCTCTTGTCTGGTTTGTGGTGCACAAAGCACGTATTCCTTCCTGAGGCCACAATAGGCTTGAATGAAAAACCACCACCCATGCTCTTTATTATTTTCCTTATCTCTTTTGCAACTTTTTTTTCTGTTTTACCAAAAGGGCTTTCCATATCCTTAAAAACACTTTTTGTTATAGCGAGGGCTTTCTGGATCTTCCTCATCTCCTCACGGGTTTTGGCTCTTGTAAAAGGCAGTCTTTTTACCATATATAATTATTATCACCTAAATTAAATTAGGAATATGAAGGTTATAGAACAGATAAAGGCTATCAGAGATCTGAAGGGAACCATTATCTCACTGATAAAAAGGGGCGCTGTTTTTATCTACCCCACAGACACCATATATGGTCTTGGATGCAATGCAGAGATCACTGGTTCTGTTTTCAAGATAAGAGCCATAAAAGGAACACAGCATCCGTTTTCTGTTATTGCCCCTTCCATAAGCTGGATAAAGGAAAACATGGTGATAAACCATCCAGAATACCTTGACAAGCTCCCAGGGCCCTATACTCTTATCTTTAAGAAGAAAAGGCCAATCCTAAGGCAGGCAAGTCTATTAGATACACTAGGCATCCGAATACCTAACCACCCGTTCACAAAGGTTATCCAAGAAGCTGGTGTCCCATTTGTAACGACAAGCGCAAACATATCTGGTCAGGAACCGATCAAACAATTAAGTGATATCGCGGAAGAAATAAAAAACAGGGTTGATGTGGTAATAGATGCAGGTGTATTGGATAATCCACCATCAACTATTTTTGATCTAACAGGAAAAGAACCCAAGATTATAAGAAACTAGGACCTTATTTCATTATCAAAATCCTTTATGTGATGCTTTAGTTTTATCAGAATGTCATTGGTCTTTTCCAGGGATTTGTTCATCTCTTCTTTTTCTATATTCAGGTTTTTTACTTGTTCCTCCAGAACCAGTCTATCAGACTCCAGTGAAGCCTTGTCTTCCTTTAGTTCGCTTATCTTTGACTGGAGATCCCTTTCCTCTTCTGCCTTTCTTTTTAGTTCTTCTTGCAGTTTGTTTTTTGTTGATCTCAGATCAGAGACAAGATCCATTAGATGGGATTCTTCCATTCTCAGTTTTCTTACCTGAACAGACAGCCTTTTCCTTTCTTCCTTAAGATCAATGGCCTTGGCAACATCTGCAGACAGTGTGGTGACAATTCCCTGCAAATCGCTCTTTATCTCTCTTGGCGTGATCCTTTTTCTGACCGCCCCTCTTTTGCTAGGCCTTCTAACATTCTTTCTTTTTGCCTTCCTTTTGGTTTTTCGCACTTTTCTTTTGGCCATGTTAAAATATTATCTGAGTTTATATATAAAATTTCATTCCTTTTTCCTTTTCTCCAGGATGGACAGAATGTCCTTTAGCTGCCTGTTTATATCATTAAGTGTTATTTTTTTATTCTTAAGCTCCAGCCTGCCCCTCTTGAATTCCTCATCATCCTTCCACCCCCCATCTTCATAAGAATAACGATACTTCTTTCTGGTCTCATTTTCCAGTTCCTCGACCTTGGTATCAAGAAGTTTTACAAGGTTTGCAAACTCCTTGTTATTGACAAGAAGGGCCTCTATCTTTTCCCTCAGATCCTTGTTTTCTTCCTTTAACCCCTTTACAGCCTTTGCATCCTCTTTCAGAATCCTTAAGGCCTCTTTATCGGATAATTCTGAAAAACTATTCTTGACCATATATTATATTTGATGGAATTATTTAAAATCAGAATTTCACCGGTTCCCTGCACCACTTACAGTTTGAAAAAAAACAGAACGCCGGGAGCAGGAATTCCAAGTTTCTTCCCCGATGGTTTCTTTGCATGCTCGCACGGAAAGAAAGACTCTTTGAACCTGCACGGGCATATGCAGACAGACTGCCTGGATTGATTGATGCAAGCAGTCAAACTTTCTGCCCACCAGATATCTTTCCCTCTTCATACTCCGCCGTTTCTGGCACACCTGCCAGTTTCAGTCCAAGCATGCAGGCCAGCTATCAGAGTCAAGCCAAGTAATCATTTCCGTGGCCGAAGCCCGCGGATCTTAATATCTGGTCTCAAGTCTGGCGCGCTGGCTGGACAGACTGCATACGCAGTCAGCTTTTAGCCGTTCCGCCTTCGGTAAACAGAATATCAATTCTATTTAATCCCGGCAGCGCCGTTCCCAGCATTTGAAATTTATTTGATTTAATGTTATTTATAACTTATAACTCTGCTTTTTATCTATTAAGGGTTGATATATTAATCTTTTACTCCACTTCATCACGGGCCTTTATTTTGAATTGAGATATGTTTTAATATATCATCAATTACTATTTTCTTGATTTCTTAACACTTGTACTTCTCTTTTATAACAATAAACTCTTTCTGAAGGTTTCATGAATTTATTCAACATGAAGATATCATTATTATTAAAATCAATATCTATTGTTTTATGACTTCTGAAATATGAATTATTTTCACATTTGTCATATCCCCAATAAGATCCTTCAGCGCATAAAAGACCAAGAATCTCAGTTTTCTCAGGATCATGTTATTTTTTCTGAATCATGAATAATTATTAACCGAAGCACATTATGTTGTTTTAGCTTGCGATCTTGGAGAGGGAAAACAAACACATGTGTGCTGAGGTATAATCAATATTAGAGTCTCAGCTTGTGCTTAAATCCATTCCTTTTGGCCTTTTCGATATCCCATGCATTCTTTATCAGCATGTCGGGTATTTCCTTGTTCAGAATGGGAAAGGCCAATCTACATTTCTCACAAAGTAAGAACATATCCTTTAATTCCAGTCTCCCCCTGCATTTGGGGCAGGCCATTATGCTCAAGAGCTCTTTGTTCATATCACCCTTTGTCTGCATTCTTTTTATCTGGATTCTTGTAATATAAGAGATTATAGACTTCATTAAGGTCAACGTCAGTATCCACACAACCATCCCTTAATAATTCCACTCCATAGGTAGGGATTTTAATCTCTTCTAAAGCAGTGACAATCTCATTAATGCAGGCAACACCCAAAACAGCCTTTGGCTTTTCTTTTTTTATTATATTCAATACCATGGAACCACCAGGCACTATGAACACCCTGTACCCGAGCTTCTCAGCCTTGTTTTTTATTTTAAATACCTTGCAGGCCCCGCACTCTACGCAAACATAACCGTACTTGGTTAACTTTGCCTTGCATTTTTTTGAGTTCCTTAAACACTGGGGAAGAAAAACAATTTTATCCTTTGGAGGAACAAGGTCAAAACCCTTTTTATGGATATTGTTTTTCAGCTCTATGTAGAGCTTATCAACGTTCTCTGGCTTTATGCCAAGAATTTTTAGTGCAGCCTTTAGTGCTTTTTTTGTGCTCAAATCAACACCAAGACCTATTAATTTCTGAATAGTTCTTTTCATCCAACCCCTTAATTAGCTTTTAATTCCTCCAGCCTTTCTATTCTCTTTTCAATAGGAGGGTGTGTGCTAAAGAGCCCGGTAAACCAGTCCTTGTGAAATGGATTCACTATCCACATATGCGATGTGGCACTTGAACCCTTAATTGGATGGTGCCTTGCTATCTGCGATATTCTTCTCAGGGCACTTGAAAGGCCGCGCGGGTTCTTAGTAAGTAGCGCACCTGTCCTGTCTGCTTTGTATTCCCTTGACCTTGATATGGCCATCCTGATAAGCAGAGCGGCCAGGGGAGCGAATATTACCATCAGTATCAGCATCAGCACATTTCCTTCATCCCTTCTGCCCCTTCCCATAAACATGGACCAATAACCTATCTGTGCTACATACGCAATTGCACCTGCAATGGTTGCTGCCAGTGTCTGAACCAGTATATCCCTGTTTTTTATGTGGCCTATCTCATGTGAAAGAACACCTTCTATTTCTTCTTTATCCAAATGCAGCAAACCCTGTGTTACAGCAATAGCAGAATGTTCAGGGTTCCTTCCTGTTGCGAAGGCATTGGGCACATCAGATGGGATTGAATATAGCTTTGGCTTAGGAATCTTGGCTTCATGCGCAAGCTTTTCAACCATGGACTGAATATGCTCATTATGCAGGGGTTTTGCCCTGTACATCTTTAAAACAAACTTGTCTGAATACCAGTAGGATATAATGTTGATTGCTATGGCTATAAACAGTGCTATTGTCATCCCAATAACTCCAGCAATCAGCCATCCTATAACCAGAAGGATGGCTGCAAGCGTACCCAGCAGAATAGCTGTATTAAACATGCTATCTATATTCTCCAATTAATCATTATGAATTAAAATAATATATCTATATATAATTTATGGAGCTTAAAGACATGGAAGAGCTTATTCTGAAAGGAACAGCTATAGAGGATATTCTTGATGGAATGGACTGGAGAGGATTTGAGGATATATGTTCCAAGATACTGGAGGAGAATGGCTGGACCACCAAGAAGAACTTCAGATTCAAAACCAAAAGCAGGCATGAGATAGACATCCTTGCAGCAAGGGAAAACAAGGTCCTGGCTATTGACTGCAAGCACTGGGGTATAAGGCCCGGAAAGAAAAGCCAGCTTCGGGTAGCTGCAGAAAAGCAGAGTAAAAGGGCAAGTGAGCTGGGAAAGATAAGATTCCTAGACCAAGTGAAACCACCAGAGGTCTTTCCCTTGATTATAACATGGTTTGAAGAGGATATAATCAAGGAAAAAGATGTTTGGATTGTTCCTATTTCCAAGCTGAATGGTTTTTTGCTTGATATTGAGAGTTATATGATTCAACAATCTCAAGAATTTAAAGTTTTATTCTAATTTAAACATGGAGGGCACCCCCAGCTTTTATTTTAATTAGAAATGATAAGCATGATAAGGATATTTGGTTGTGGTGTTTCAGGCCTTGTGTGCTGTATTGAGTTGATAAAAAATGGAATAGACCATGAAGTTATAGGACACCCTGCTTTCTACAGGAAGGGGTGTGAATGCCAGGGCATTCCACTTGATATGGATCATGTGTTTTCACCCTTAAAAGCAAGAGAAGGCCGTTTTGGGCTCCAGCCTGTACTAACCACCAGCAGATTCATTGTTTCTTTTGGAAAAACAAAAAAAGAATTTCACACCGAAATAGATCTCTATATCCGCGGGAACCACAAAGATAGTGTGGACAACCAGCTCTTGGAGATGTATAAGGAACTTGGGGGCAGGATAACAAAAAAAAGATTCGGGCTTAATGACATAGAGGGAGAAACAATAGTAGCAGCTGATGGTTACAGGAGTGTTATATGTGAAAGATTCGAAGTAAACAAAGCAAACAGGATAGGGGGAGCTATAATCTGCATAGCCAAGGGTAATTTTGATACAGATATATCATTCATTATGTTTGATAAAAAGATATCAGGGCATGGTTATTCCTATATTTTACCTCATTCAAAAAAAGAGGCAACCGTTGCTGTTTGTCTTCCTGACCCCACAAATCTTCCTGAAAGGCTTGAGATGTTCAAAAAAACAGCAAAAGAACAATTCGATATAAAATCCTTCTCTAGTCCGCACAGTGGTTTTGAGAAGTTAGTGAAAAACCCCGTTCCTTACATAAAAAAAGGAAATCAGGAAATCTATTTTATAGGAGATGCTGCTTCCACAAATGAACCCTTGGCTGGTTTTGGAATTTTAAATGCAATAGCATCAGGTCAGTTCTGTGCGTTTTCCATAATCAAAAATAATCCTGATATGTATAAAGAAAAGTTCAAAGAGATACAAAACAAAAACAAGAGAAATATGATGATAAGAAGAATCTTTGAAAAGGCAGGAATTAACTATGTAACAGAAAAATTTTTATTCAGGACTTTAAATAAGAATTCCGCCGGTCTCTGACCGGTGGTTCCAAACAAGGCAATCGCT
>CAYNRQ010000054.1:0-7657 GCA_964399875.1 uncultured archaeon | reverse complement strand
TTCATCCGCGGCCTAAAGGCCGCTGGGGTTCCCGCCCTGTGCGACTAGTTTCTAAAGCGGGGTTTTTGGTGATATAAAAGCAAATTAAACCTATTTACCGAACCTTCTTTCTCTTCTCGTGAAATCCCTAATAACAGAAACAAACTCTTTTTTGCTGAAATCAGGCCAGTAGGATTTCACAAAAGCGAGCTCAGAATAAGCGGATTGAAAAAGCAAGAAGTTGGACAGCCTCTCTTCTCCGCCTGTTCTTATTATAAGATCAGGGTCTGGTGTTCCATTGGTGTAAAGGCTGTGCCTCAAAACAGACTCATTTATATCCTCTGGTTTTAGTTTTCCTGTCCTGATTTTAACCCCGAGATTTCTGAATGCGTCAATAATCTCTTGCCTTCCTCCATAGGCTATGGCCAGATTCATAGTGAACCTATGGTAATCCCTGGTGGCTGATGCTGTTTTTTCAATAAGCTCCTGCAGATCTGTTGGTAAAAGTTCCAGCCTCCCAAAAAAGCGCATCCTTATCTTGTTTTTATGCACAAAATTATCCTTATTCCCTACAACATCCCTTAGTTCCTTTCTTGCAAGAGTGTAAAGGAAATCAAGTTCGTACTTGGGCCTTTTCTTAAAGTTTTCAAGGGACAGAACATAAAATGTTGTTGTCTTTATATTGAATTCCTTGCACCATTCAAAAACCTTCTTTATCTTCCCGACTCCCCATTCGTGGCCCTTCCATGGCTTTTTCAATAGCCTCATTGCACAGCGACGGTTCCCGTCAGGGATTATCGCCAGGCTTTTAATTGCCCTGTATTTCATATTGATCCCATTATAATTTTATCCTGTAATAAAATATATTATGTTTATGGATTAATTGGTTAACATTTATTATTATATCTTTTTGCTTAATATTTTTAAAGCAATCCCCATAACATGTTTGTAAAACCGTTTGTGGCAGGTTTATGGCTGCTTTTGATGCTGTTGACTTCAAACTCAGTGGTACTTCTGCTCTTCGTAAGATAAAAAAATAGGCTTTTCTTTTACATAGTTCTTATAGGTATCTTATTGGAGCTGTGTTTGATTTTTTGACATTATTTCTAATTTCTGGCTTTATATTGGCAAGCCTCTCTGGATGCAGATACTGATGTGTGCAAAGGGTGTTGCATTTGGCTATGGTGTGCCGATTCTGATGAATTATAGTTACAGAGTGGCTTTGGGTGTTATAAAAGGGGGTTTGGAAGATTCGGTAAAAAGGTAATTAGCATTAGAAGGGAAACAAGGATATTCCAAATACTTGTGTTTGTTTGTGTAGTGCTTCTGTTAATACCCTGTTAATGTACCCATTTCTCAGTGCACGGGACCCTGTTTTAAGTAGGCTTCTTTTTTGTATTTGCCCTGCTTGGGACATGACTTGTATCAGAGTATGTGGAGTATAAAAGGCGGCATGAAAAGAGCCTTCTTAAGGATTTCAGGGGTTATTGGGACCCTATTATTGCACTGATTGTGGGGGCTATTATTACTGGGTTTATATGGGAATACCTGAATAGACTAAGGCCTGTTTGGGGATATATTAATCTGCCTTTTATAGACATTAGAATAGCCGGGGTGCCTGTTGTTATTTTACTGGGATGGGTGCTGTTGTTTATTGTATACCTTTCTTTTTACAGGGCTGTTTCTCAAACGGTTAATTGATTAGCTCCTTACCACCGGTCACACACAATTGGTTAATAAGACTGGTGGGATGCGGAGCTCCTGGTTAATTGTTTGAGAGTAATTCCGCATAGTGACTGGTGACTGTTAGCGATTCCCTTGTTTGGAACCACCGGTCAGAGACCGGTGGAATTCTTATTTAAATCCAAGGATGTGGTCTGGCAGAGCTTAAATATTTTACTGAATAATATTGATTACAGGTGCTTGATATGAAGTTCGAACTCCACTGCCACACACGCTATTCCAGGGGTACAAAGATCCCCTCAGAAGGGTTGCCTTCACCAGCAGAAGTAATCCAAAGGGCCAAAAACACAGGCCTTTCTGGAATAGCAATAACAGACCATGGGAATACGAGGGCCTGGAAAGAGGCCAAAAAAGAAGCTGAAAAGCAGGATATAATCTTTATCCCAGGCATGGAAGTAAATACAAAAAACGGGCATCTTGTTGCCCTTGGCATATCTGAGAAGGTAAAGAATAATCTAACTCTAGAAGAAACCATTGAAAAGATACATGAACAGGAAGGTCTTGCTATTGCTGTTCATCCGTTTGACACAAGGGGAATGGGGGTAAAGCATGATATGAAAAAGGCAGATGCAGTAGAGGTTTTTAATGCGCTCAGCCTGGATAAGATACCAAACATGTTCGCTGAAAGGATGGCAAGGAAACTGGGCAAGGTGATGGTTGTGGGCTCTGATGCGCACAGCCTGGAGATGATAGGCACAGCAAATAATATTATACATGCCCATGACATGGATTCTGCCTTAAGGGAGATAAAAAGAGGTAATGTGAGAATAGAGAAAAAATATGTACCCCTAAAAACCATGCTTGATTGGATAAGGTACAGGTTCATCCTTTCCTATGAGAATGTTTTCATGTACATAAATAACAACTATTCTCCCCCAAAGGCATGGTTCTCCAAAAAACTTATCCGCAAGTTTGTTCTTTCATCCAGTAATGCCTGGAATGTGCTGGCAAGAATAGGCATAAGCTTCACCATGCTATACAGCGGGTTTAAGGTGTTTACTTATTGTTAGAATGCTGTGCAAGATATTGAACCAGCATTAGAACCTGCTAGTTAATGTTGTTGTTTTCTCGGAAAATTCCTTCAAGAGAGTAGACAGTTAATTTGCCTTCACATTTATCTCTTTCACAGATTGGTGTCATATTACATAAAGGGTACAAGTTAACAGTTAGCTCGTCTTTGTCTACTTCGAGGGTTCCTCGCTTATCATGCAATTTATATAGAAGCTTGAGATATTTACCTTCTGCAATTCTTGGCGCTTTGTCTTTGTTTTTCAGTCCAATCCATTCATAGAGCCTTTTACCACCCTTGGATGAATTGCACTTCTTACAAACTTTTATTGCATTATCAGAAATGTCTGGTCCGCCACAAGACCTGGGCAAAATATGCTCAACCGTCAAATTTTCTTTTGAGCCACAGTAAATACACTCATTTGGTTTCTCATGTTCCTTAACCCATTCTCTGATAGCACTCGACCATTTTATCTTGCCATCTCTCAAGGCAATAAAACGGTTCATCTGAAATGCTCTTTGATTTATACCAAATCCTGCAGACTTAGAAATTAGTTTAGCATATTGCCAGAAAATCCCATCCTTTATTGTTTTTACAACCGCTGGCGGCATAATTTACCCTCGTTTTATCTATAAAGCACTCATCTGCCCCCATAGGCCCTAATTCCCATTGCGCAACGTTAATGCGGGAGTAGGGATTCGAACCCTAGTAGGCATTGCTCACCTTTTTCAAGTTTGCATCGAAAAGGGCACTAAGCCACTAGCTCCTTAGGCTAGCCCCTTTGACCAATCCCAGAAACTTCTTTCAGTTGGAAGCTGTGACGAGGTGCGAAGCGACGAGACCAGCTCCTTTTTGATTGAACTTTTTCCTGAAAAAAGTTCACTCGGGCACCCCCGCATATCATCATCTATATATCATGTTTTTCTGAATTAAATAATTAATTTTATAGAATTAGAAGTAAGGGGTTTTACCCTTACTCTTCTTTTTTTCTTTCAAAGTTTACTATTTCTTCTTCTACCTTTCCTAGATCTCTTTCCAGTCTTTCTATGTCCTTCTTTATTGCGTCCATGTGAGCCAGAATCCTTTTCTTTTCCTTATCAAAACTCTCTATGTCATCAAATATCCTCTTCCCTTCCTTGAATTCATTCATGTGCATTACAACATAAGGGAATTTGTTCATCTCCTTTGAGACTCTTCCGCATATCTGTCCAAGCCATTTGTTCATGGCTATCTTTACATCCTTTCTTATCATTTTTTCTTTATCCAGATTGGCCTTCATCACTCTCACAACAGCTGCTGTAGGGAAAGGCAACCTTAGTTTCTCTTCCTCTTCTTCTGAAATCTCCTCTGCTGCCTCTTCCTTCACATCTTCCTTTTCAGGTCCTTCTTTCTTCTCTTCAGGCATCTCCTCTGCCTTTTCTTCCTTTTCTGCTGTCATTCTCTAACACCTCCGCTTGTTTAGTTATCCACTTGCATAGCAAAGCAAGTGGAGAAGTTTTTCGCACCTCCGCTTGTTTAAAATCACGTGAATATACTCAATTCTTGGATTTTATATTTATATAATTAATTAACTGTTAATAGAGGGCTTTTCGGTTTTCAACTGAAATAAATATTAAACTATTTAACCCGATTGCAACTAATTATCTTTATGGAAAAAAGCGGAATTGAAACCAAAAGTATTGTGTTTTACTCTGTTATTCTGATAGCACTAATCATCACGATATGCCCTTTCTTCACAGGGTTTATAGATTTTTATACAATGACCAGTCTGGTTTTTATGGAGATCATGGCTGCTTTTTTCTATAAGGACAGAAAGAATGTCAAAAGGGAGTCAAAAATATTTTTCCTTAGAAGAACACAGAAAGGTAAGCGTTTCTTGATAAACCTTACCCAGAGATTCCCCAGATTCTGGAAGATTGTTGGATCAGTTGCTGTTGTTGTTGGTCTTGTAAGCTCTATTATCTTCTTTTATTACCTTTTACTTAGTGTTCAGCTTCTTGCCACAACCGATATACCAAGGGAGGGGACAGGTATTCTGTTGCCAACCCCCACAAGCGAGCCTGTTTTCGGCAGGGGGTTTATAGCAATACCTTTCTGGTATTGGATAATCATTATTAGTTGTCTTATTGTTGCCCATGAGGGCATGCACGCCATAATGGGAAGTCTGGCAAAGGTAAAGCTGAAAAGTCTTGGATGGGGACTGCTTCTTATCCTTCCTCTGGCATTTGTGGAGCCTGATGAAAAGCAGGTTACAAAAAAGAAGTTTTGGGAGCAGATGAGGTTCTTTGCAGCAGGCAGTTTTGGTAATTTTATACTGGCTGGTGTGTGTTTCCTTGTGTTCTTTTATGGGTTTGCCGTATTCTTTACAAACGTGGGCATAGGTAATTACGCAATAATAACAGGAGAAGGTTATCCTGCTGAGCAGGCCAATCTAACAGGAATAATAATAAGCATTGACAATTACACTGTAAGGGATAGGTTTGATCTGGCCAATGCTCTTTATGAGGTTGGCCCGAACAAGAAGATAACCATCACAACAAAGCTTGGGACATCCCCTGATGCTGAAATAAAAAAATTCACATTAACAACCATTGCGCATCCGGATGCGAATGAAAGCAACAATCTGTCAGAGGCTGGGTATATTGGAATAGGGTTTTTCCAGACGCGTTTTGGACTTATTCCTCCAGAAACCGAGGATGTTAAACCAGAATTCCATGGTTGGAAAAATTCAATAAACTTCTTCAAATGGCTGTTCTTCTGGATGTTCTTGATTAATCTGTTTGTGGGAGGGTTCAATCTCTTACCGCTCACTGTTCTTGATGGTGAGAAGATGTGGAGACTGATAGCAAGAAGATTATCACCAAAATACGGGGATAAGATAATGAACGGCATCAGCCTGCTAACATTCTTTATTATAATATCCCTGTTCTACTTCGTGATATTCACTTAATGTTCTTTCGAGACAAAAGTGCCAGGGACACCAGTAATCCTATAATAGACAAAATAAACATTATCACAAATATGAACCTGAATCCATATACATTGGCCAGGTAACCGCCCACAACAGCAGCAACCGCTATCACTATATAATTCAGGGACTCCCATAATCCCCATTCTGAAGCAAACTTGCCCTTATCCAGAAGCTTTGAATACATTCCATCAAAAGCGGGTGTGGATATAGCCTCTCCTAAACCAAACACAATCTGCACTATGAAGAGGTCTATAGGACTCCTTATAAACAAATAACCAAGAAAACCAATGCAGCTAAAAACAAAACCAACAACAACCAGTTTTTCCTGGTGCTTTATATGATCCTCCCATCTTGATATGAAGAATATCAGTATACCAGCAGATATCGAGAAAGCTGCATAAGCACTCCCTGCTGTGAGCAGATCACCACCGATATTCTCAACAAAAACAGCATATATAGGTCCGAACATTCCTCCTGCCAGCATAAAGAAGGCAGATGCCAAAAGAAGAATCTCAAACGGTTAACTGGTCAACTCCTTGCCGCCAGCCGCATGCAATTGGTTGATCGTTTGGGGGCAATTTCGCCGCGGCTGGTGTTCGCTGTTTGTCTCGCTGGCTGAAACCGCCGGTCTATTGGCCGGTGGATTCTGATTTTAAGGCCTCTTTTCATGCATGTTATTTGTTTTAGGGAGAATAAAAGCATAACTTTTATAAACTCTACTGTTAATATAACTAAAAATAATCCGATAACAATTCAACCCGGCAGGAATAATTTGCACAGAACTGGGACATGTTCCTAGTTCTAGAACCGGAAAAGGGTGTAATATGCCAAACTTCAAGATCGTAATCTCAGATCCGAAGACAAGGAAGGCCTATCAGAAAGAGGTAGACCAGGGTCAGTCCGGACTGGTTGGAAAAAAGATAGGAGAAGTGGTTTCTGGCAATAACCTGGGTTTAGCTGGCTATGATGTTGAGATAACAGGTGGTTCTGACAGACAGGGATTTCCAATGCGCAAGGACGTGGAGGGAATAGCAAGAAAAAAGATACTGATAGCACTTCCACCCGGCTTTCATCCAAAAATGAAGGGCCAAAGGAAAAGGAAATCAATAAGAGGGAACACCATCTCTGCTGAGATCTCCCAGATAAATACAAAGGTAATAAAGTACGGAACAAAAACACTTGAAGAATTAATTGGTGTAAAGGAAAAGCCAAAGGAAGAGAAGCAGGCTGAGGGGAAAAAGAAAGAGTCCAAGGAAGAAGCAAAACCAGAAAAACAGGCAGAAGAAAAAAAGGAAGGGCCAAAGACAGAGGAGAAATCAACTGACAAGCATGAAGAGCAGGCAAAAAAGGCCGAAGCAAAGATAGGTGTGAAGACATTGGAAGATAAAGAAAAGGAAACCAAGAAAGAGAAATAATTAAAATCTGAACCTGTCCTTTCTGTTTGTTATCCATCCCCTGAGTTTGGATACCTTGAAAAAACCCTTATTGTATTTGCTCTGCATAAAGCTGTCAAAACAGTTTCTGCAGATAAAACCCCCCATCTTGTTTTTTATCTCAGAATCAACCACATAAATCTTGTATCTCTTTTCAACAATCTCTTTGCAGACTAAGCAGTATTCCACTTTCTTCAAACCCCTTTCTAGAAATCATGGCCAGCACATTTCCCAGTAAACGCAACTATGCCCGTCCATTTCTGAGATGCAGCAGTCCTTGCAGATTCTGGCGCCCTTCGGATTGTGATTTTCGCATGTTCTTGCTCTTGCCTTTTTTTTACAGTCATGACATATCATATGGGACCAACCAAACCAAAACTCGAGTCTTCTTAACATTATTTATGTCTGCCAAACCTATTTAAACCTTTCCCATCATATTCCCACTTGTGCCCCTGCCTACTGTCACAATTATCTCAAACGGTTAATTGATTAGCTCCTTACCACCAGTCACACACAATTGGT
>CAYNRQ010000053.1:0-7713 GCA_964399875.1 uncultured archaeon | reverse complement strand
CTTCAGAAGTTACAACTCCCTTGCCACATCTACGGAAAGCATGAAAGGATTGACTATACCAAGACGCTTGTTGAGTACAACAAGCACATAAACGGCATAGAAGGTTTCTGGTCATATGCCAAGGAACGTTCCACAAGTATAATGGAATCAACAGAGCCAATTGTCCGTTGTATCTCAAGGGGATGGAGTTCAGGTTCAACTACAGATATGAAAATTTATTTAAGCTGTTAGTGAAGTTAATTATAGGGGGTAATTTGGTCCGGAAATGACCTAATTACCAAAAGTTATTGAATCTGCTAAGTAATAGGGGTATTAGTTGGCTGGAATGGGACTATACCCTTTATTTTTTAATCCTTTATTGTTTGAAAAATTGAAAAAGTATCTCAAACAGTTAATTGGTCAACTCCTCGCCGCCGGTCACATCTTTCTCCCTTAGACATGGCACTAAACTCCTGTAACAAACTCGCTCTTTATCTTTACCACAAAATATGCACCTATTAATATGATAGCTGAACCAATTAGCTGCAGGTATGGAGCAGGCTCTCCTAGCCAGGCCACACCCAGCACAAGGCTTATGACTGGTGCGAGTAAAAGCAGGGTGGATGCCTTTGAGAGATTGATATACCTTATGGCCCAATACCATGTCAGCACATAACCAAAAAGTATTGTTGTGGATATCAGAAGGTTTACAACCTGCTGTCCATTAAGGGCAAGCAGGGCGTCAATCTGGCCAAGCAAAACAACTGCTGAAAAAAGAACCAAGGCTCCTATAAACATCCTTGCGGCGCTAACAATAAAGTTGGACTCCCCCTCCACCATAACCTTTCTGGCCATGGTGTTTTCCAAGGCCCACAGTATCGTGGCTCCAATAATAAGCAGATCACCAAGAGTGGGATCTGCCCACAAAACAGAAGGGGGTATCTTGGTTATATAGATTAATGCTGTTCCCAGAAGCATGCCAACAAGGGCATAGAACTGCTTTTTGCTTACCTTTTCCTTCAGGAAAAAGGCAGCGAATACAGTAGCATAAACAGGCAGGGTCTTGTGCAGAAATGCTCCTCTGCCGGCTGTTGTGAATTTAAGACCTGTGAAGTACATGAGGAATGCAAACCCGCCTCCTATAACACCTATTGCTATAAGATATTTCCATGGTATCTTTGGAAACTTCTCGAATCTGGTTCCAAAGATTCCAAGCATCTTTTTCTTTCTCCGCTGCCAGAAAGAAAGAAACATGAACATAACACCTATAATAAGGGCTCTTGTTGCTGTGAAAACAGACGGATCAAGGCCTGTGACAAATATCTTATTAACAGGTATGGCAAAACCAGATATTATGGCTGTGCACAAGGCCAGAAGGGTGCCAAAAGTTTCTTTTTTCATATGATATATAATTGCTTTTGCAACTTAAAAAAACTGATACTTATCAATGACATCTCTGTTCAGGCTCCAAAAACACACTGAAAACCTTAAATACTTTAAAATTTATTCTTTTCCATGCCAATAGATATTCGTGGTATTAGCACTTACCCACCAAGTGAGTGTGGTGTAGGGAAGTATAAATTTAACTTAGTTACTGCACTAGGGAAAAGACGCGATGTAGGAACCATAAGGATTACTGCTCTGTGTGGTGATGGTGACTATTCTGAAGGTTATGGTTTTCCTGTAGATCTAACAGCAGACCAGTACAGGATTGATTCTGTTAAAGAGGCTGCAGCGATAGCCCTGTCTAAGAACCCTGATGTTATTATAAATCAGCATGAATTCGGTATAGGGGAGAATAGGGAAGGTAAAGAAGATAATTTTGTAATCATGTCAAGAATGGCTAAGAAAAGGGGTTTTCTTGTCATTAGCTACCTGCACACAGTGCCATCCGATCCGGATCCTTATCAATTACAGACATTAAGGGATCTTTCAAGATTTAGCGATACCCTTGTGGTTCACACAGACAGTGCAATAAAAAAGCTAATGGAAAAACCATATGAAATAGACATTTCAGAACATCCGGAGAAGATAGAACATATACATCATGGCGTTCGGCCATATAACCCAACTGATTTAGACAGATTAAATATAAAGAGAGAAATGGGACTCCAGAATATCATGCTCATCACATCGCTTGGACTGCGTGGACCCAACAAGGGGCATGAATATTCTATCAGAGCCTATGCGGAACTATTAAAGAAATGCACACCAAGACAGAGAAAAAGGATGGTTTACCTTATTGCCGGGCAGTGTCATCCAAAGTTTATGAAAGCTGAGGGAGGAAGTCTTTATAGAAAATATGAGTCAGGCCTGAAGGAAACTATAAGCGACTGCAAGCTAAGCACACCGGATGATTATATCAGGAGCTTTGAGGGTGTTGACTGGGAAAAACATGATGTTGTTGTTTTTGATAATTTCCTGGATGACTTTACATTAATGAAGCTTTATGCAGCATCCAATGTAATACTAATGCTTTACCCAAACCTTGATCAGATCTCCAGTGGTGTTTTGGCTGATGCGATTGGCACAGGAAGGGCGGTTATAACAACCAAGTTCGAGTATGCAAGGGAATTGCTATATCCTGAATCCGAGTTAGTTAAAAAAGAGGGTATTGTTGGCATAAACGATCCGCTTGCAAGGGGCATCCAGGTAGATCCGGGGGATTTATCTGTTGAACAGTGTGCCTTTGCACTTGAACACTTAATATTCGAAGAGAAAGGCGGGCGAAAAGCACGCTTTGCACTAGAAAAAAGAGCCCAAAGGTATGGTTACAGGATGAGATGGGATGAAAGCGCACATCAATTAATGGAACAGATAGTATGCTTAAAGGGTATCAAAAAGGTAAAAAGGGGCAGAGGACCAGTATTTCATAAAAGAAGTTAATATTTAATTTCTATTTTATCTCCCTGCAGGATCTCCGCAACCTTCCCGCACTTTGGACAGCGCGCGAATTGTAGGTGTTCTATAACCTTTACCCGGCCCGCGAATCCGCATCTGCATCTTATCTCCACAGGCACCTCGTCAACCTCTAGCTCTATCCCGCTCAGGCCTGTTCCTTGTGTGAACTGCTTAAACAATGCCCTGAATACATTTGGGTTTCCTTTTATCCTTCCCAACTCAACTATTATTTTTTTTGGTTTTTCTTCCAGCTTTTCCAGCTCTGATATTACATACCTGACAGCCTTTATATCATGCATACACACTGCCACCCCGCTTTTGCAGCCTTAGCAGATATTTTATTGCCACTTTTGGGAATTTATAATCCTTGCTTAATCCCATATCTTTCAGATATTTTATTGCTTTATTTACGAATTCTTCTGTTATTTTTTCGATTATATTTATTCTGTGAATTATAACCCAGTTTCCTTTGTTCAGGCTGAGATCAGAGGATACCCAGAATAAACCGTTCACTGGTTCCAGATTTAGAAGATATGTTTTCTTTCTCTTTTCCAGAACACGGGCTGGAAAGGCCATGCAGATCATGTTCCCCTGATCAAATTTCATTCTGTTGTGCCTGAATGCATAATATTCCCTTACAACATTTGGATCCAGAGGATCCTTGCCTAATATGTTTCCTTTCTCCTCAAGGTCAGGGTAAGCAACATAAAACACCCTTTTTAACAGATCCCTTGGTGGCTCTTCCTTTTTTTTTATGCACTCGAGAAGTTTTTTATTATCCGAGGCGGAAATAAGGGATTTGTCGTCCAAGTAGCATCTGCAGCCTTCTGCAAACCTTAGAAACAATTCAAACCCATTCATTCATCTCTTTCCATTCATCAAGCATTTCCTTTGCCTTGTGCCTGGAAAGCTTGTGGACTACAATCCCGCCCTGGGTAAGAACATAGTCCCCAGATTTCAGTGGTATCCGGGACCTCACCATTTTCGTGTCCTCGCCTGATTTAACCAGGGCTTTTTCACCATCGAATCTTACCACTTTCTTGGGCTTGGAAATGCACATATTATATTCTTAAAAAGAATATTTATATTGTTCACCCGGAGCGTCTCGGATATCTTTTTCTTGCGTGAAGCCTCTTATCTCCCAGATTCCTGTCAAAGGCAACCCTCCTTATATGGGGTACAGGCATGCGTTCCACATCCAACTCATCGTCTGTAAGGACCCTCCTGAAATTGTCATGATCCCTCCTGGTGAGCAGAGTGACAGCATCCCCTCTTTCACCTGCCCTTGCTGTCCTTCCGATACGATGTATGTACTCCTTTGATGTCTTGGGAACATCATAGTTGTATACGTGCGTGACATTCTTCACATCAATACCTCTTGATGCAACGTCTGTTGCAACCAGTATGTTCACCTTCTGGCTTTTCAGGGAATCCATGGATTTTTCCCTGCTTTGCTGGCTCATGCCGCCATGGATGGCAAGGGCATTTAAGCCGTGTTTTCTCAGGTTTCTTGCCACGATATCGGATTCCTCCCTGGTTGCACAGAAAACCAGGGCAAGCCCGGGCGTCTTGTTCTTCAATAGGTGCAGGAGCAGTGAGAACTTCATATTCTGGTTGAAGATGTCGTAGTAGACTTGGGTGAGCTTGCTCTTATCCACCTTTGTCTTTGTGTATACAAAAACAGGCCTGTTGAGGTGCTTGCTTATGATATGCTTTAAAGCTCCATGTATAGTAGCACTGAACATCAGGGTCTGCCTTTTTCTTGGAACATACCTGATTATCTTCTCGACATCATCAATGAAACCCATGTCAAACATCCTGTCTGTTTCGTCCAGAACTAGGAATCTTACCTTACCGAGGTATATTGTTTTTCTTCCTATGTGGTCCAGGATCCTTCCCGGTGTACCGACCACGATGTCTGTGTGCTGGAGTTTTCTTATCTGGTTCTCAATGCTCACACCACCATAGACGCTTGTAACAGCTACATCGAGGTTCTTTCCGAGCTCCCTGAAAACATCAGTAATCTGGAGGCACAGCTCCCTGGTTGGTGTAAGTATAAGTGCCTGGATAGTTTTGTCTGGTTTTATTCTGTCCAGGATCGGAAGGCTGAACGCCACTGTTTTTCCCGAACCTGTCTCTGCCTGCCCCACAACATCCCTTCCGCCAATGATCTTTATTATGGTTTTTCTCTGGATATCGGTCAGTTTTTCAAAACCCATGCTTTTCGCATTCCTGATGATGTCTTGTTTTACCTTAAGTTCTTCAAATCTCATTATATCACTTTTTGGATTACCTTAATAACTAAGAATAAGCTCCTTTATAAACAATATTAACTTAGCCCACTAAGAATTCTTATGAAGATTGCAATTTGTGGTGTAGGCAATAGACTCAGAGGGGATGATGGGATAGGTCCCATGGTTATAGAGGAGCTGAGCAGGGAGGATATAAATAAGAAGAATGTTCTGCTTCTTGACTGCCAGAGCGTTCCTGAGAGCTTTATTTTTAAGATTGAGGAGTTCAAGCCAAAGAAGGTAATAATTATAGACGCAGTCGAATTGGGCAAAGAACCTGGAACCATTGAAGAAGTGGATATAAACAGGATAAAGGGTCAGTTAATGTCAACACATAAACTTCCTGTCAGTCTTTTTATAGATTATTTGCAAAAGAAGCTGGAAGATTATAGGATAGTTTTTATTGGCGTACAGCCGGAGAATACTGGGTTTGGAAGCAGGATGTCCCGTGAATGCAGAGAAGCTGTGGGTAAGGCCAAGGATATGGTCTTGGAGATGATATAGACTTAAATTTTTATTCATAAAAAACCAAAATAAATAATGGGTGTTAAAAAACAGAAAAGAATGCTTTTGAAGAAGATAACCTTATAGAAATGATGAAGAGAAGGGAGGAATTAAACCTTTTTCTTGCTTCTTTAGATGATGCATACCAACACTCCAAGATTTCTAAAAATACTTATGATTATCTAAAAAAGAAGAACACTGCAATCCTGAAAAGACTGGAAACAAAGATAGAAAAAACAAAGTCTGAGAGACTAAAAGGAAAGATAAGTGAAAGTGTGTATAGAAGGGTACTTAATGATATAAACAAGTTGCTAGAGAAGAAGTTAAGCAGGCTGACATTCAGTGAGAGAATAGAGGATCTTGGTGACAAGATAGAAAGGATGGAATCCGTTCTTAAAAAGATGCCATATCTTAAAGCACGAATTACCAGACTGAGGAATGAATTAGAAGAATACCAAGATGTGTTGTCTGCTGTAAAAACACACGAGAATTTGCTGAAAAATGAACTAGATGGTATTAGAAAATCTCTAACAAGAGCAAGAAAACAGTTAAAACAGGAATCTATAGAGAGTGATACTTCTGATGAGAAGATTAAAAGAAACATGGAAAAGATAATTGGAGATTTTGACAAGAAGATTGATATTCTTTCTAGGAAAATTGGAAAAGTGTGGAGCTCATTGAATAAAAAGATAGAAGAGGTTGCTGTAACAGATGATGTCCAGATCTCAGAGAACATGAAAAGATTTAGAAAACAAATAAAGGATATTAAATCAGATCTAACCAGATATGTAAAGGAAGAGGATATAGAGAACATGCTTCTCAGACCTATTATAAGAATCTCCCCAGAAAAGGCAAAGAGAAAGGACAAAGCGAATAGAATGCCTCAGAAAAAGGGTATGTCTTATATAAATGATCTTCCAAATCTTGTGGGTAAAAGAATAACCATAAAATGCAGTCTTGAACCGTTTAGGGTTGTTGAAGAAAGGGGTATGAGATTTTATTGGTACATGATAAGGGATAGAACAGGAGAAGGTATAATGACAAGCTATGAGAGTATACCAGCCAAAAAGGCAAAGATAAGCGGAGTGGTTAAGGTAACAAAAACAGGGTCATTATATGTTTTGTTCAAGAAGAAGCTTTAGATATATTTTGACTATTTTCCTTTATCCGAATATGTGAATTTCTTTCTTTCCGGACCTGCCATTTCATACACTTTTGTTAATCTTATAGCATCCTTTTTGGGAAGGTTGTGGCAGGTTTCTTCGCACTGCTGGCAGAATAAGCAACGACCCCAGTTATATGACCATCTCTTGTTTTTTATATCCACCTGTATGGCCCCTGAGGGGCAATATTTGGCACAAAGACCGCAGTATATGCATCTCTCTGGAAAATGTATTACCTTTCCCCTGAAATCATCTGGTATTTCAGGCCTTTCCTTTGGGTATCTTCTGGTGAACACACCCCTGAAAAGGTTCCTGATGGCCTCTCCTATCAATCTCATATGAATATCACCACCCTGATCAGATCTATGAGTGCCACAAAGCCAAGTATCCAGCACAACTTGAATACATGATCTATCCTGAATCTTGCCATTAGAACCCTTATCACACTTACCACAAACAGCAGGACCAGGGTCTTTATAAAGAACATGGCTATATTCCCGGATCCCCCGAAAAATACAGCCACACCCAGAGCCAAGAGTATAAAGACCTTTAGCATGTGTGTCATTTCTATAAGAGCCAGTCTGAATCCTGTGTATTCTGTGGAATATCCGGAAACGATTTCCTGATGGGCCTGTGGTGTATGGAATGGAGGAAGCTCTACCTTGGCCAGGACAGCCACAACATAAGCCGCGGCAGCGAACGGGAAGACAAAAACCAGCCAGCCATTCTGTAATTGGTAAACATTGATGAACAAAGGTGACAGGGTGTCTAGAAAAATGATAGGGACTATTAGTGAGACAATGAAGGCAAACTCGTACCCTATCATCTGTATGATCCCTCTTATTGAACCAACAACAGCAAAGGGGTTTGAACTA
>CAYNRQ010000052.1:0-7726 GCA_964399875.1 uncultured archaeon | reverse complement strand
GTGAGAAGCTGGATAAAATCAAGCTGAAGCCAAGCATACCAGAAGGGTTTCCTGGTGGGGATACCAATACAAGCATTTTAACTATATTTGCATCTTCTATTTAATGTGTGGTTGGTGTATATATATGCAGCGGATAAAACCGTGTCTGTTTTCAGCGGTTAACAGGTTAAGATGATAGGATTCGTGCTGTCTTTATTCTATCTGGAAATTTTATTAATAAGGGAATTAATTATTCTATATATTTTTATCAGGTTGATGGAATGGCAAGGGTTATAGGGATAGTTTCAGGTAAAGGTGGAGTTGGTAAAACCGTTACAACAGTGAACCTGTCTGCAGCAATGATGAATCTTGGCGAAAATGTTATAACAGTGGATGCTGATATTAAGATGTCTGGTTTGGGTCTGCAACTTGGCATGTATCATTTTCCTGTGACCCTTAATGATGTTCTTATGTCTAATGCAAATCTTCTTGAGGCCCTTTACATACATTCGTCTGGATTGAGGATAATCCCTGCATCCCTTAGCATAAGGGATGTTAGAATAAACAGATTGAACAAGGTGCTTGCTGATCCTAATATAGAAAACAACACAATTCTTGTTGATTCACCCCCTGGGTTGGGAAAGAACGCCCTTGCTGTTCTCAAAGCATGCGAAGAGATTGTAGTTGTCACAACAGCTGAGATACCATCTATTGCTGATGTAATGAAAACCATAAAGGCTGCTGAAAAAAACAAGTGCAAGATTCTGGGTGTTGTTGTTAATAGATATAAAAGGAGGTTTTCAGAACAGGTAAAACCAAAGGAGATAGAATTTGGTTTGGGTCTGCCTGTTATAGGTATTGTTCCGGAAGACAAGAATATAACAAAAAGTCTGTTTAGAAGGACCCCTTGTGTTTTTTCAAAACCATACTCTTCAGCTTCTGTGGAATTCAAGAAGATAGCGGGCAGAATTCTTGATAAGGATTACAAAGAGAAAAGGTATCTGTTAAAGAGGTTGCTATGGAAGTTGAAAAGATAGGTTCATGCTTACTATTCACAGTAATGTTTTTGTTTAGTCTGGTTTCTGTTGTCAAGGCAGCACCAATAATAGAAAATGCTGCACTACAACCAGAAAATCCATGGATAGGAGAAGATGCTGTTATTTCTTTGAATTGTACTGATGATAATAACAGTATAGATTATGTGTATGCTGCTATAGAAGGGCCTGATATCATGCTTCCTCTTATGAATTTCACCGGGTCTGATAATACATATACACTGGCAATATCTAGTGATTACCTTTATAAAACAGGCCAGTATAATGTTTATATTGTGTGCGTAAATAATGTTAGTGAGAATGCCACCCAGCCTCTTTCTTTTATGGTTTCACAACTGAATGGTTATTTCTATTCAGTTACTGAACCGGCATATATAGACGGTATGCTGGATATTTATTTTATTTTAAAAAAGGACGGTGTCCATATCACATCTGGTGTTACTTTTGAGTTAAGGCTGGATGGTCAACCTGTGTCTTTTTCTCCTCCGCCTTATGAATCAGGCAGGGGTTATTACATCAAGATAGATTCCCCAGACAACGAAGGCGCATATGCCCTGGAAGTAAAAGCATCTTATCAGGGTGGAAGTGTCTCGAACACAACTGTTCTGCACGTGCTTAAACCGATTGAATTTGAATTGGTGGAATTGAACAGATTCTTGAACAGGAATGGCAATATAAACCTTGTATTTAGAATAAATGACAGGGGAATACCTGTTACAAGCATAAAGCAGGATGATCTGGAGTTTAAATTAAATGGCGCAGATTTAGATATAGATTCATTCTCTAAAAATGGAAACACATACACTGTAACAATCATTTCACCTGACATGGAACCAGGAAGTTATGATTTTGAAATAAAAGTCAGCTATAAAGGTCAAACCTTCAAAAAAACAGAAAAAGTAAGTTATACCATACCTATTTCAGGAAGACTTGCGCATAATGAAGAGGGTGTGAATGCAGATATAATCTTTGAGGGGGATAATGGATTAAAGATCACTGTTTCAACAAACGATGATGGTTTTTATACTGGTTATATAGGTCCTGGTGAATACGATGTTCGGCTTTCCAGTCCTAAAACAGAATTGGTTCTTTATAATGTTAATATAACAGAGTTTGATGATCCTATAAAGTACTATCGTCTTGGCAATGTGAATATACAGGGGCTCAAGACATCCAGTGTATTTGTTTATGAAACTGTTTTGGATTACTCAAAGGCATATATCGAGATGAAATATAATGACAGGGATGTTCCTGGGCCAGAAGACCAGTTAAAGGTTTACAAATGCAAAAACTGGAACAGCGGAACAGAGACATGCTATTCTAACTGGTCAGCAGTGGATTCAGTTGTAGATATAATAAGAAATTTTATTAAACTCAACACAACAAGCCTATCTGCGTATGCCTTGGGAATAGAGAGGGTTATAAAAGTTGAATCCGGTCTTGACAAAGACACTTTCTTTTTATCTGAAGGTATGGTGCTTAAGGGTATAGCAACGGATGAAGATAACAACCCAATAGCAGGGGTTGAAATAAATGCTGAAATAGTTGGGACTGGAAAAAAATACAATGCTACCACATCTGATCAGGGGTTGTTCGAGATTGATATGAAATCACCTGACTCAGAAGGCAGATATACTGTTTTGATAAAGGCAGAAAAGAAACCTTATGTGGGCTTCAGCGGAAGTCTCCATTTTGACGTCAAAAAGAAAATAGACATTACTGTTTCTGCTCCAGACTCAGTGAGGATTATATCATCCTCTAACGCCACGGTTAATTTTTCCGTTGTAAATACAGGGCAGGTTGATCTTGAAGATATAACCCTTTCTATTGCAGGTATACCGGTGGATCTGTTCAATCTGACAGAAGAAAGTATAGATGTTTTAAAAGTAAATGAGCAAAGAAAAATACCTGTTTATTTTGAGATACCTGGAAACATGGATCCAGAAAGCTATACATCTGAATTCAGAGCTTTTTCAGATGATATTGATGAAAAGGAGACGTTTTTATTAACTATAATCGGAGAGGGCAGCAGTACTGGTGATTATAATCAGACAGCAACAGACAATGTTTCTTCGCCAACAGCAAATATTATAGCACAGTTATTTGAGGGTATGCAGAATGATATTGTATATATTTTAATAATTTCAGTGGTCTGTATTTCTACTGCTTATTTCTTGAGGAGAAAAAAGATAGACCGGTCAGGAGGCAGAAAATGGGTTAAGAATCTACTTTCTGGAATAAATCATGAAATAGATAAATCGAGCGGAAAGCTTAAATCCCCAAAAACCAAAAAAGAAAGTAAAAGAAAATACAGGAAAAGGTGATACTTTTGGTGAGAATAATAGGTATAGCATCAGGAAAGGGAGGTGTTGGAAAGAGTGTAACGACTGCCAATATCGGTGTGGCCCTCTCTTCCAGATTCGGCAAAAAAGTTGTTGTCGTGGATTGTAATCTTACAAACCCGCATCTTGGGCTTTATCTTGGCGGTTTTTCAAGCTGGCCCATTACCTTAAACAGTGTTTTAAAAAATGAGGCTGAACTGGAGCAATCAATGTATACACATTCCTCTGGTTTGAAAATAATACCAGCATCCTTTGAGCTAAGACATCTCCAAAGAGTGAATATGCACAGATTAAAATCAAGGATAAAGAAGACTTTTGACGGATATGATGCGGATATTGTGATTTTAGATTCATCCCCCGGGCTAACAAAGGATGCCATGCTTGCACTTCGCTGTTCTGATGAGGTGTTATTTGTTGCAACACCACATATTCCATCCATAGTTGATATAGCAAAGTGCTGTACGATGCTTAAAAACAATGATGCAAAGCCTGTGGGTATAATTTTAAACAGGGTTAAAAAGCAAAGATATGAGCTGAGCGAAGATGAGATATATCAGTTTACAAGACTGCCTATTCTTACAAAAATACCAGAAGATGAGAATGTGCTGAAGAGCACAAATTTTAAAGTGCCTGTAGTTACAATGTCTCCTAATTCTAAGGCAAGCCATTCCTTTTTTAACATAGCAGCAGAGATGATCGGACAGAAATATATACCTCATACCAGCTTTTGGGGTAAAATAATAAGTAAATTCAGAAGGAATTAATAAATATATCCCGCTTATGGACTTAAGGTTTGTATGAAAAAGAAGATACTATCTCTGTTTGCAATTTTGGTTTTTATTTCTCTATGTATACATTTCAATGTTTTTCAGGCTGTTGTAACAGGGTTTGGGCTTCAGACACAGCTTTCTGTTGGTGTCAATTCTTTGGTAGAGGGAGAGATATATCTCAACTATCCTTATGTTGTAAGACAATATTCAGCAATGAATGTAACAGCCAGACTGAAAAACACAGGCAGTGTTGAGTTTTCACAAAGATTGAGAATATACATACTGGATACCAACGCAACCAGAATAATCGAATCTTTCTTTGATGGTTTCAGCACTCTGAGAGTGGGGGAAACAAGGATTTTCACGGTTTCATATACGCCTAACAGCTCTGGTTTTCACTGGATATATTCCAACTCATCTTTTGGGCGTAGTATTACAGATGCGTGGGGTGTTTTTTATGTAACACCATATACCACAGCACCGGAAGTGCCGGGCTACCCGTCTGCTGTTCCGCCTGCAGAGTATGAAGAGGTTGGTGCGGCCATGCTGTCCCTTGAGTATGATAAGGAGATAAACGTTTCGCCTGGCCAGAAATACCTTATTTATTTGTCAGTTAAAAACACAGGTGCTGGAAATGTTAGTTTAAAAAATGTCATGGTTTTTGCAAAGTTAATGGGCATACCGTTTGATATAACACCCAAACAGATAAACAGAATATCCGTGGACAGATCAGGTATATTTCTTATCACATTGAACGTTCCGTACAGGATTGATGCAGGCAGGTATGATATGGAATTTATGGTTAAAAGCAACACAATGAAAGAAAATGGCAGAATCGTGATTAATGTCGGGGAATTGGAAATAAAGGGGCTAGTTGAGAGGATAATTTCAAACTATCAGTATATAGCACAAAAAATAAATCAACAGATAAATGACCTGTTTGCTGATGGAAAAAACGTAACAAAAGCTTCAGAATATCTTAGAATTGCAAAAGAAGGTATCATATCTGCACAGCAATTGTATGAATTGGAAGAGTATGAAGAAGCAAAGAATGAGCTTGATAATGTTAGGCAATATCTGGAGCTGGCTATTTTAGAACTTGCCATGGCAACCATACCACCAGTTACATTTGTATTGCCTGGTTATATCTCAATTATCTTGATAGTTATAATAATAGCTGTGGTAATCTTTGTGGTCAGTTTTTGGTATTTCAGGAGAAAATTAAAAGAAAAAAGAAAGAGTTAAGCGAGTAGCTAACGTAAAATATTTTTCAGCCAGTCAAGAAACAGGTTGATATATTTTAATACCCCTGTTAATCTGTCAAGTTCAAATTCATCCTGGGTGTAGTACATGCCATCCTTTGTGGCGACCATTATTTTTATATTCTCGGTATAAAAAATATCTGTTTGGTACGGCAACACAACCTCAACGCTTTTTCCTTTTTTTATTTCATCTATCACTGTTTGACCAAAGATCCATCCCTTCGGATACTCTGCTGGGAAAACAACAACATCCTTAACGGTTTTGCTGGCATAAAGATCAAATCTTATATAATCATCATATGTTTTGAAATCGTATATTGTGAAAACATCCTGCATCCCTGCTGTATTTATAGTGAAGTTTTTAATGAGAGGCTCTGATATTTCATTGCCATAATAAATCCTGGTCACGAGTGAGAAATTGCCTCTTGTGTCTGGTTTATACCAATATAGTTTAAAATTCTTGCGCTCTCCTGATACTAGCTTCTTTTTTTCACTCCATCCTGTAAAAATAATTTCTTCTCCCCTTATCACGTCTATCCTTGCCCTTGCCATATAAGGAAGACCCCCTGTATTATGAAATCCTGAGTTTACTTCAAGTACTCCTGTGCCATTTTGTATGCCGGTTACTTTTAGATTGCCTTCAATTGTTTTTGAAACAAAAATCTCTATTTCAGTAGCAGCTCCTGCGGCTATTATAAATAGAAATAATACTATCAGGTAGCCTAGAGCTTTTGTTTTCACTAGAACCACCCTAAAAACACATCCCCCAGGGCATTCTTTGACAGGGTTTTAGTTATGTCGATCTCGCCTGTATATTCTCCTTTCTCTGTTGTTTCTTCTGTGTCAAACGAAACCTCTACCTTGACTTCCTGCCCTGGCTGCAGGATAAAATTATTCATGTCAAAACTTATAAACGATGATATGTTTCCGTAAGCCTCTAGTTTTATCTTGATTGCTCTGTTCTCTGAGTTCCTGATATTAAGAGATCTGCTGCCGCCTCCTCCAGCCGGCACCTCTCCGAAGTTCAGGTGTTCATCGCTTATATCAAAACCAACAACATCTGATTCCGGGCTCTCAACTGTGGCTCTTGTTGGATATCTTACTCTTTCGTATCTTAATACAAGGCCTTCAGACTTCTCAACAACACTGGCTGTTATTATTCCTTTCGGTGCTAGATTGTAATAGTTTAAAGCTATAAGGGCTATCAATATAATGACTATTACCAAGACAGCCATCTTAATCTGCATATTACCACTATAGATAATTGAAATTAATAAATATATTGTTTTGCTATTATTTTCTGCCAGAGGCATAGACTAAATATGATATGACAATTATAATTGGTATAAGATAAATCCAAACAGATATTCCAATCTCTTCTGCTGTTACTGCCCCACCCACCCTGCTGGGTTCTTTAGCAGATATGAATAATGTTGTTTCCTTGGTTGCATAACCTGTTACATATGAAACATTAACAAATACCCTGTATTCTCCGGGCTTGATTTCATTCTCATTAAGAAAAGTCACTAAATTTACCACCTGGCCTGGTTTTGGGTGGTCAATGTTTGATTTCAGGTCCTTCAAGATGGTGCCGTTTTTATAATATATTCTGATTCTATGTGCTCTGGAAGATAAACTAACGGTTCCATTGTTCTGGAAAAATGTATTTATCCTTGTTCTGCTACCAACCTTTTCAGCTGTAACATCCAGTATATTGCCGCTTCTTATAATATCCCCGGCCACTTTGAATATGATTGTGATCTTTGTGAGAGCAACCACGCTTACACCTGTCGGAGCTGTTCCTCCAGGCACATAGGGAGAGGGCTCTATTACAAATATGTGGTACCCTGGCTCAGCATCCAGAGGCACGTTCAGTATAAGGTTTACATCCTCCCATCTCTTTATTTTAGGACTGCTATGCTCTGATTCTATTGTAAGTGGGTTGTTTATGAATTGTACCCATGAAGATGGGTCCTCTTCTGAGGAATACATCAGCATACCAGGCCTGTTCTCAAAAAAGCTTGAATCGCCTTTTTTGGCGTTCAATTTCACCATGAATTTATCCCGTGAACTGGTTATAAGACTAAATGTAAAAAATTTTGAATCGCCGGGCTGTATCTCTCCTAAGTCCAAAAGAAGAGGTGAAACACCTACCTGGAATTCTTGGGCTGAGGTGTTTGATAAAAATAATAAAATCATACTCAAAATTGATATTATGCCGCAAATCAGCTTATTGTTCATATACCATATTATTGCAATTATAATTTAAATAAGAATTCCCCGGTCTCTGACCGGTGGTTCCAAACAAGGCAATCGCT
>CAYNRQ010000051.1:0-7751 GCA_964399875.1 uncultured archaeon | reverse complement strand
AGTGACTGGTGACTGTTAGCGATTGCCTTGTTTGGAACCACCGGTCAGAGACCGGCGGAATTCTGATTTAAGCCCCCGATGGGATATTCAGCTTTGCTGAATGCGCTTGCTTCAGCAACGCGGTCGAACCCATGACCTACCGCTTTCATACACCTTTCAGCTTCTTTGGTGCAGCTTTCTTTTTAAGAAGGCGCTACAAGGCGGTCGCTCTACCAGTTCCTCATCCTTTTCCGTGAACGCTTTTGCAAGTTCGCTCGGAAAAGGGTTCTGAGCTACGGAGGCTTTTGTTTCTGCTCTGCCTGCAGCTGTTTTAGGAACTTTTCGACTTTTTTCTTTAAATCATTTATTGTTCCTGTGTTTTCAATTGTTTCTTTAGGATATTTATTTGTTTCGAGTATGTCTTTTACGCCCCTTTCCAGTTCTTTCTGATCTCTCCACTTAAGATCATGCAGGGTTTTCGGGTTTCTGCTTGCTGGTGATAGTTTGCTGGATATCCTTTTTCTGGATCTCTCAAAGCGGACATCCTCAGGGGCCTCTACTATCAGGATTATGACATTGCCCAGGGTTGCAAAGTAGTCTATCTCATACATGTCTCTCGGACCTTCCACGCATACGAGGTCTTCCTTAAGTGTCTTTATCTTTTCTCCGACACGGCGGGCAGCTATGTCCATGCCCTCTTCCTCTCTGAGCTTTCTGGCTATCATCTCAGAGTTCCGGGGGTTCAGCTCTAGGCCTCTTTTCAGGGCCTCGGAACGGAAGACATCACCTGTCCTGAACATGGGAATTCCCTTTCCCTTAAAGATGTCTGCTACTGCTGATTTTCCTGCTCCTGGAAGACCGACAACAATAATAATGGTTTTCATGTTAATTCCCTTTCTATTAGCTCGTCAAGAATATCTGACATGCTCTTTTTTGTTTTTTCTGATTTTTTTTTGAGCCTTTTTATATTTATTCTTTTCAAGGTAAAGCTTCTTCTTATCTTGTCCAAAGGAAACTCTCCTGTTCTATCATAATCTTCCAACATCTTGGCATATTTATCATTCTCTTTCATTATTCTTCTAATCTCCTGTGATAACATATCTTATCAACCTCTCTATTCTATTGATTTCTGTTATATTTTCTTTAGCTACCTTTTTTATTTTTATTGTGAGCATTTCCTTTTTTTTGTTGTCCAGTCCCATATGGCATTTTTCCAGTATTGTCAGGGCAACCATCAGTGCTGTTCTTTTATTTCCGTCTGTGAAAGGCTGGCCCACCAATATAGCTCTCCAAAGGTATGCAATTTTTCTATATACGGCTTTTCCTTTTCCCAGACTTAGTGCTGTCTCTATTTCCGCATCTGTTCTTAGGGTTCCACCATACTTCTCGTTTATCTGTCTTATTTGATCCTTTTCTATAATATATTTCGGATTCATATATATTATTTCGTATTTTTCTTTATAAAGTTTACGTATTTATATATATTTTTTCGTAGATTTTATATAAGATTCCCACTGCTCTTTAGCCAGTTCCAGTTGTTTCTTTATCCTTTTCACGTTCTCCAGGAACTCTGGGGGCAATTTTTTTACAGGGCAGGATACTATTGTTTTGTCTCCCCTAAACACAGAGGCAGGAAAGATTTTGCAGTTCAGGGGTTTTATATCTTCTATAGAACAGAGGTTGTCTTTTAAGAAAGGGCAGGGATGATCCGGTATTATATAGAAATTTTTTACCTTCTTGAATGGGTCTTTTCCTGTTCTGTCCACTATTTCTTCTTTTTCCCAAGGGAAAACCACAGGCGTTCCTTCCTTGCAGCAGTTTGCCCCGCATTTTTTACAATACCTCAGAAGGCTGAGGGGGTTTTTTGGTTTTTTCATGCTGAGACCGTCGGGTTTTTTTATTATTATATTCCAATTAATTAATATGGTACTCTTTGAATTGCTCTTTTTCGTGAAGGATGTCATTTCACAGATAATGCAGCTTGACACTGTGTTTATCTTCATTATTATTGTTGTGTTTGTGGTGGTTGCCTATAAGATTTTTTCATTCCTTATGAGAGCCCTTATTGTTGGTCTTATATTTGCAGGGTTTCCTTTGGCAGCAAATTTCTTTGGTTTTGATTTCCCTATAACACTGCATTCCATGCTTAGTTCGGCAATGCTCGGGTTTGTTGTTTTCTTTGTCTATTCAGCAGTAGCCACTGCCTTTAAAATAATGGGTCTTGCGCTGAAACCTTTCAGGGGAAAGAAGGGAAAGACCAAAGTGGTCTATGTAAAGGAGAGGAAGGAAAAGAAGAAAGGTTTTTAAATAAAAGAGGGAAATATTTAATATGTACAATTATCATATATCACGTGATGCAAGAAATATCTATGACTACTCTTATTCAGCAGGCAGAAGTGCAACACCTATTGGTTTGGTGATAGGATTTATCCTGCTTGTTATTTTTGCTCTGACCTATAACATAATAAAAATCTGGTGGCTAACAGCTATAGGTGTAATTTTCTCTTTTATTATAATGGCTGCTATCAGGATTGCTGCGCAATGGGAAAGGGTTATAATACTCAGATTAGGGAAATTCTCTAGGATCAGGGGACCTGGTTGGTTTCTTATAATACCAATATTTGAATCCACATTCAAGGTTGATATGAGGACAAGGGTTTGGGATGTCAAACCACAGGAGATAATGAGCTCTGACAGTGTTCCGGTGGAGGTGGATGCTGTTGTTTATTACAAAATAATAGACCCTGAAAAGGCAGTCATGAATGTGGAGGACTTCGCAACAGCATCTGTAAAGATGGCCCAGACTACTCTCAGGGATATTGTGGGTAAGTCTGATCTTGACAGGCTGTTGACCAAGAAAGAGGAGATTGGAAGCGATATACAAAAGATCGTGGACAAGGCGACTGATCCGTGGGGTATCAAGATTATATCTGTTGAGATAAAGGATGTTATTCTTCCTGAGATGCTGAAAAGGGCCATGGCCAAGGAGGCAGAGGCCAGCAGGGAGAAAAAGGCAAGGTTGATAAAGGCCAGTGCAGAAGAAGAGGCGTCTAAGAGATTCAGGAGGGCTGCACAGGAGATGACCAAGAGTCCTGGAGGTATGCAGCTAAGGCAGCTACAAACATGGCAGGAGATCGGGGCAGAGCAGAACTCCCTGATGATTCTGATACCAACAGAGTTTGCAAACAAGCTAGGAACCTTAGGTGTTGTTGGTGTAGGTAACGATCTTCTTAGAGAGATGGACAAACCGAAACCCAAAAGAAGAAAATAGTTACTAAAGGTTTTTATCGTGCTGGAGTATATTTTTTTAGGGATTCTGCAGGGCATATTTGAGTGGATTCCTGTCTCAAGCGAAGGTGTGGTGGCCCTTGGCAGTCACTTCTTGTTGGAGGGGGTGAACCCTGTGGATGTAGCGCTTTCCCTGCATCTTGGGACCCTGTTTGCTGTTATGATCTATTTCTGGAGGGACTGGAGGGAGGTTAAGATGCTGAGGAATACGAGGTTCCTGAAGTTCCTGACGATAGCTACTGTGTTCTCCCTGGTTGTGGGTTTTCCCCTTTATAATCTTGTAACGGGTATGGTTTTGGGCGGATTCTTACTTGTTATCATGGGGTGTGGTCTGCTGGCGACTTCGTATTTTCACAAAACCAAGAAGACTCTGGGTCTTGGTTTGAACAGGCTTGGTGTTGTTGCAGGAATTCTCCAAGGCCTTGCTGTTATTCCTGGGTTGTCCAGGTCTGGATCCACGATATTTGGGTTGTCCATGGGAAAACTAAAGCCTTCTTATATTTTGAAATATTCTTATATGATGTCTGCTCCTGTTGTGGCTGTTTCCAGTGTATACCTTTTGATTAAGAATCCGAATATAGTTATGGTATGGCCTGCGCTGGTTTCAAGCTTTATTGTTGGGGTGTTGAGCTTGCACCTCCTGATGAAGGTTAGTTCGAGAATAAGCTTCTTTAAATTCACTTTGGTTTTTGGTTTGCTGTGTTTTGTTGGGGCTTTATTGGTTTTCTAGGCCACTATCTCTTCACTGACTTTGTTATTTTCCCTTGTTATGCCAAAAGAGGCATAGAGGTTTACCTTATTCCGCTGCCATGTGAGTGTCTTTGATTCAGAACCATACTCTATTGTTAGGTTGAATTCCTGGGATATGGAAGAGAACGTTGTGGAATTTGTTGCATTATTTTTCACGCTGAGTTGTTTCTCTGTTCCTGATATTGTTAGATTTACAGAGGTGTCAGAGCCAAGAAAATTGCCCACTGTTATGTTAATGCCGGTTCCTGTAAGATTTCTTGATACGACCCAAATAGAACTAAAGTTGGCATAATACCCGTTTATTGTGTTTTCTGAATATAAAGTGAAATTCTTTAGATAGGGTATTGGCGCGCTTTCATTAAGACCAAAGTTAAGTGCCATGGGAAGTTCTCTCCGGATGCCCAGAGAAAAATAATGCAGGTCGTTTGATGATGACTCCATTATTGGCATTGACTTGGGTAACCCCAGAAAGAACATGACACAGACCAGGATTGCTCCTATCAAAAATGCCTGTCCCTTAAGGCTTCTTTTATCAGTCATATTTCACCACACATAAAGCTTTATTTCATGCGGGCTGTAGTTCTGATAGCCCGATATTATGTAGGTTGCTGCCCATATGTTTCTGCCTGCGGGTTCTGGACCGTAGCATGTTCCTGCCTGGTCGCATATCTGGACGCTGTGATTGTATATAAACAGCCTTACTTCTGAATTCAAACCAGAATAATCATGCGAGACCGTGTAGTTTCTCAAGATGTCCTGCTTGTCCAGACCTTCCAGAATCTCATATGCTTTTTCGCTTAGATCTGCTGATTCAGCGGGTATAACATAGAATTTGGCTGCAACAAGCAAAAAGCTGACTATGATGCTGCATGCTATTATAGATTCAACAGTAAACCAAAAACCTTTCACCGCAATCCCCTAATTATATTTAATAGATCCACTCTAATTAAATAATAGGAGGGTTTATGGATTTCAAATCTGTTCTTTCTTACCTTGGTGTGATACTGGAAATACTCGGTGTGCTGTCACTCATTCCTATTGTAATCTCAGGAATCTATGGCGATAATCTGCACACTGTGTTTTTCATTACCGGTGTGTTTTCCTTTGCGCTGGGAACTATATTAGACAAAAAATTCGAAAAGGACCGGCTGACGCTTGGATCTGCTATGATTATCTCTGCACTGAGCTTTATTGCCATATCATTCATAGGCGCTATTCCATACTTCTATTTTTTAAGCCCTGTGGACGCTGTTTTTGAATCTGTTTCTGGCTTTACAACAACAGGACTGACTGTTGTAAATCCTGAAAGCCTTCCTTACACGCTTCTGTTTTGGCGTTCCTTCACACAATGGATCGGTGGTGTTGGAATACTTGTTATATTTATACTGCTTGTGGGTTCGCCTGGAATATCCTCTTATTATCTCTACAGGGCAGAAGGCAGGGAGGAAAGGATAGAGGCCGGTGTTAAGCACACTGTTAAGAAGTTGTTTATTATATATTCATCTTACACCATAGCTGGCATTGTTCTTCTTTTCCTTGCCGGCATGCCCTTGTTTGATTCGCTGTTGCATGCGTTCACATCTCTGTCTACCGGCGGATTTTCTCCTAAAAATTCAAGCATAGGATACTATGCAAATCCGTGGATAGAGACTGTTATAATATTTTTAATGATCCTTGGAGCAACATCATTTTTCATCCATCACAAGCTGTGGGGAGGCGGGATAAAGAGGAAGTCGGGAATAAGAGAAAGGATAGCTGTTTATGTGAAAAATCCGGAAACAAAGCTCTTCTGGTCCATTATATTTATCTTTTCCCTTCTCCTGACATACACGTTCTTGTCCATGAACGCTCCGGCAAGGCATGGGGTTTTTCAGACAGTCTCGGCTCTTACAACCACAGGCTATACAACACTGGGAACAAACCCTGCCGATGCCACCAAATTCCTTATTATAGTGTTAATGATTATAGGTGGTTATGCAGGCTCCACATCCGGGGGTTTAAAGCTTGTTAGGTTTGGTATAATAGGGAAATCTGTTTCATGGATAGGAAAGAAGATATCCCTGCCTTCAGAGGCCATAGTTCCGTTCAAATTTGGAAAAAGGATTGTAAAGGATAATGAGCTGACAATAATATCCCTTTTTGCATGTGTTTATGTGCTTATACTCATAGTGAGCGGTGTGATAATATCCTTGATGGGTTATACACCAATAGATGCCCTTTACCAGGCTTCCTCAGCCCAGGGAACAGTGGGCCTGAGCTCAGTGCCTGTTGCATCAATGCCGGTTGCAGCAAAGGTGATTCTAATGGTCAACATGTTAATCGGCAGGCTGGAGCTCATACCGTTCCTTGTTTTAATCTATGCGCTGTATAAGATCAGACTGAATGGATAAATTTTAATCTTTCTTGTTTAATTATTTTTATGAAATTAATAGACATATACAATACGCTGCTGAAACAATTCGGTTCCCAGAACTGGTGGCCAATGAGACTGGCTGCTGACACGGTTAAAGGACAGCCTGATAGCAAAGCGGTTTTTTCGCATTGTTAGCTGCCGGCATTTATGGTCATTTCAGCCCGCCTGAATGGGAGGTTTGTATAGGGGCTGTGCTCACCCAGAATACGAACTGGGGAAATGTGGAGCTTGCCCTTAGGAATATGAAGGGGAAGGGTATAATCAGCAGAGAGGATATAAAGAAGATAAAGGAAAAGGACCTGGCCGGGATTATAAGACCTGCAGGTTACTACAATCAGAAGGCCAAAAAGTTGAAGATCCTGGCATCGTTTTCCGGCAAACCCGCAAGGGATAACCTGCTGGGCTTGTGGGGCCTGGGGCCTGAAACAGTTGACTCGATCCTTCTTTATGCTTATAACAGGCCTTATTTTGTGATAGATGCATACACAAAAAGGGTTTTCTCCAGGCTTGGCGTGAAATTGCGTGAAGATTATGAAGAATGGAGGAATTATTTTGAATCCAGGCTGCCAAGGGATGTTAATCTTTACAAGGAGTTTCATGCCCTGATTGTGGAACTGGCTAAGAATTTCTGCAAAAAAAGACCTGAGTGCAGAAAATGTCCGCTTTCCGGCAGATGCAGAAATTCTCAAACCGCGACTTCTTCAGCTGATTCCGGCTCAGGCCAGAAAGTGTGACTTTCAGCAGAAGCGTGTCCGGAAAAGTTTCTGGTTGATAGTTGATGTCTTTTATGTTTGTGGTTTTTGGCTCCTTGTCTTTATAATAATATTAACTGCATCTTGCAACAGCCTCTGCTGCTGTCGGGCCTGTGATTATCTTGTAGTGGCAGCTCTTTCCTCTTCCTGCCTGGCAGTTGTAGTCTGTCATGGTTATCATTTCGTCGGCTGGTATTTCACCCCTGTCAAAGTAGAGTTTTGGTTCGCCTTCACTGGCCGGCTTGGCGATTGTAAGGTCGCCGCAGCTGCATGTCCAGATGCTGTCGGCTTCTTTGCATGAGCAGGCTGGTTTCGGCTCTATCTCGCTGGGGCTAAGGGATCTGTTGAAGATTATTACCTCATCTATGCTGCCGTTGAAGAATCTGGCTTTATCTTCAGGATTGGACGGGTCCTTTCCTATTGTGAGGTTGTTTGCTGAGGCAATGATTTTTCCAGAAACAGGAACCTCTGAAACAAGGGTTCCATTTAAATAAAGCCTTAACGCAGAGCCATCGTATGTTCCAATTATATGGTACCATTTTCCATTTTCTAACTCAGGTGTGGATTCT
>CAYNRQ010000050.1:0-7757 GCA_964399875.1 uncultured archaeon | reverse complement strand
ATTGGTAAAGTCAATCAATACCAAGCCCTTCTTCAAGCCCAAGAAGAACACCAAACTTGCAAGCAAGAAAAGGTGGTGGATTGGTGCCCAGGCTTGGGATGAGATGGTTAATCTGTGGAAAACGAATGAGGCGAAGTTCAGGGAAAGCTATGGAAAGAGGAACAATGTCGAATCCACATTCTCATCCATGAAGATGAAGTATCTATCCTTCATTCGAAGCAAGAAACCTGTTTCACAGAAGAGCAAGATTCTCACCAGAGTCTGCTGTCACAATTTCAGCATGCTGGTGAGGGCGATTTTCGAGCTCGACCTGCGACCTGATTTCAGAAATCGAGGACATTAGGTTTTTGGGCAACGCCAAGTTTAATATATACCGTTAAGTTGACAATACAAAACCAGAACAGCTTTTAGTCTGTTTTGGTCTAAAACAGTTAGTCGGTCAGCTTCTTGCTATGCAGTTTCTTCACACCAGTTCCTAGCATTCTGGAACAACCTGAGCCATGGCGAAACCTTAATGTCTGACCATCCCTCAGGCCAGTAAGACCACTGCCACGCAAGGAATGGCCTTTCTGGGTGGGGCATCATGACCAGGTGCCTCCCATTCCGCGAACAAATGGCTGTTATACCCATCATGGATCCGTTGGGGTTGTAGGGATATTCCTGTGTTTCTTTTCCATAGTCATCAACGAATCTTATAGGTGCTAGGTTCTGGCCACTGTTTACAGCCAGATTCAGTATTCTCTCATCTGGCCAGAAACACCTGCCCTCTGAATGGGCTACCCATACGCCAAGGATTGAATTCTCCATGCCCATGAGAAATATAGATGGACTCTGAAGAATCTTCACAGCAACAGTTCTGGATTCAAAAATCCCGGACTCGTTCCTGACAAACATTGGCCGGCTTTCCATTTTAATGCCTTCCCAAGGAACCCAGCCCAGCAAGGCCATCACCTGACATCCGTTGCATACACCAAGGGAGAAGGTGTCGTCTCTCTCAAGGAAAGCTGCGACTCGTCACGTATTCTTTCATTGAACTGCACAACGCCAGCCCACCCCTTACCAGCGTCCAGGTCATCAGCGAAGCTGAATCCGCCTGAGAAGAAGAACAAAACCTTCAGTGGTTTTGAATCAGAGTATCTGAATTCTGTCATCAGACCCTGCCCCTTTCCATAACATTCCTTCCTATATCTGATCTGTTGCATTTACCGTTAAACTTTATCATTTCTGCGGCTTCATAAGCCAGATCAGCTGCCTTATCCACTGTATCTCCAAGAGCTGTCACGCCCAGGACTCTTCCGCCGCTTGTATAGATGTGGCCATCATGCTCTCTTGTCCCTGCATGGAATACCATAACATCATCACCAAAGTCTGCCTGAACGTCTGGAAGGCCTGTTATTTTTTTACCCTTTTCATATGAGTATGGATATCCCTCAGACGCAAGAACCACACACACGGCTGCTTTTTTTGAGAAGTCTAGGTTTGGCATTTCTTTCAGCCTGCCATCAGCACATGCTTCAAGGTAAGGAAGCAAATCTGAATTCAATCTCATGAGCAGGGGCTGAGTCTCCGGGTCCCCGAACCTCACATTGTATTCCAGGATCTTCGGGCCTTCCGGTGTCAGGATAACAGCAGCATACACACACCCGCTGAAAAACCTTCCATCAGTGTCCATTGCTTTCATGGTTGGGAGAATCGCTTCTTGTCTTATCTGTTCTGATATTTCATCTCTTACAACAGGAACAGGGGAATAGGCTCCCATTCCTCCTGTGTTGGGGCCATTATCCCCATCCCTAAGGGGTTTGTAATCCTGGGATTCCGGGAAAAAGAATACTTTCCCATTACCGGTGATTCCTATCACAGAAGCCTCTGGCCCGTAAAGCCTTTCTTCTATCACAACCTCTTCTCCAGCGTTTCCGAATTCTTTTTTTACCATTATCCTGTCAACAGCGTTTATGGCCTGCTCCTTTGTGTCGCATACTATCACGCCTTTTCCTGCCGCCAGTCCGCTTGCTTTAACAACCAATTTTGCATCATCTTTCCATGTCTGATGTACATATGATTTTGCTGTGACAGGGTGTGTAGCAACCACATATCTGGCAGTTGGGATGTTGTTTCTGCTCATCAGCTTTTTTGCATAGCTCTTGCTGGCCTCGAGTTCTGCCGCTGCCTTGTTCGGACCGAATATTCTGAGGTCTCTTTCCTGGAAAATATCCACTATACCTGCTGCCAGAGGGGCCTCTGGTCCTACCACAGTCAGGTCAATTCCTTTATCATCAGCATAATCAGCAAGTTCATTTATTTGCTCAGGCCTGTAGGGAACAGGTTCTGCCAATTCAGAGATACCGGCATTTACTGGTGATGTGGCATAGAGTCTGGAGAGTTTTTTGCTCTGAGAAATCTTCCATGCAAGGGCATGCTCCCGGCCTCCGCCGCCAACAACCATAACCTTCATCAAGACACCAAGTTCTAGAATATTAATTATTGACAGAAAATAATTTAAGATTAACGAATTATGTCTTTCCAACAGGAAGACCGTTCCTCATGATCAGTTTGCCATCCACATAGACATTACCGCCCCTGCCACTCATCATTTTTATCATGTCCAGATGGGAAGAGGCCTTGTTCTTGCCGTGGTAGGCTCCTGTGTTGTTTCCTATTGCTATGTGGATTGAACCGAATATCTTTTCATCCACAACAATGGTTCCTATAAATCTTGCTGCCTTGTTTGTTCCTATGCCCAGTTCTGCTATCCTGTCCTTTTCTCCTGTGTTTGCATTCAAGAATTTTGTGAATTTCTGGGTTTCTTTTTTGTCCCTGGCATGGTATTCCACAACCTTGCCGTTCTTGAATGTTACCCACAGGCCGCCCCTGATGAAACCAAAACCCCGCGTATTCACGTAATCAAAGAATATCCTTCCATTTGCCGAGTGCTCCAGAGGGGCCAGAAAGGCTTCTCCATCAGGTATGTTCAGGCCCACATCACCTCTTTTCATGTCCCAATCATCTATCAAACCGTCTGCAATGAGCACAGGCCTGCTCTTTATAGAGAGTGCCAGATCTGTTCCGTCCTTGGCTGTGATATGCACCCTGTTTCCGCCCCTCAGGGCGTTGTAGTAGTGTCTGCACAGTTTCTGAGTCTCCTTGTTAAAGGTCTGCTTTATGCTTGCAAGATAAACCCTTTCGTATGTCTCTGGTGGAACCAGGTAGTATTTCCTTTTACTCATCTTAACAGGAAATCCAAACAAACACCACCTTATTCTTTTTTTGTCAATGATCTGATGCAGTCTCTGGCCTGTTGGCGCTCCCAGCAGTATCCTTTTCTCAAACCCTTTGCTCCATTCAGGGTCCTGGCTGTCTCCTATGGACAGGGTAGCGTCTATATTGCTTGTCCTTGCCTCAACGAATGGTGGAAATTCTGTTAAAGTGTCTTCTGGGACTGTTTTGTAATACAGCCTGAGATCAGCATCATTGCCGCTTTTTACAGAAACATGGCATCCTCTTCTCCAGGCCTCATCTCTGACAGCCATTGCGAGCTTTTTAACCCTTTCATCAACATCCACAAAAGACATGCTCATAACCTCCCCGACCTCTTTCTTTACTTTTAATTTTCCAGAGGTGGATTTGTAAACCAGAGGTCCGTATTTCATGTCCATCAGTTTCTGGATTTTCTCCTGTTCTTTCTTGGACATGGCTTTTGGATTTATAGTCTTTTTCTTGAGAAGCTTTTTTACAAAATTTCTGCCAAAATCTTTTTCTGCCTTTTTTATGCCTGGGTTTGGCTTTCTGCCCATGCGCAGGGAATCGCATATCTGCCTGGCCAGTCTTTTATAATTCAGGGTAACCATAAAACCACTATAGTGTATTTTGGTTTATGTTCCATATAAATGTTGTGAAAATGCGGTGCGCAAAAAGACCTCAAACGTTAACTGGCCAGCTCCTCGCCGCCATCCGCATGCAATTGGTTAATTGTTTGAGAGCAATTCCGCCGCGGCTGGTGTTCGCTGTTTGCCTCGCTGGGTGAAACCGCCGGTCTATCGGCCGGTGGAATTCTGATTTGAAACACTGCAATAAAGCTGAAGTTATTTTAAACAGTGTTCCAATAAAACAGTATGAAAAAGGCTGAAATCCTGGGCAGTTTTGATATAGTAGGAGATATAGCAATAGCTGATGTACCGGAAGGTGTCAATGATGAAGATATAGCAAAATTTCTGAAGGAAAAGCACAAACATCTTAAAACAATCTACAAAAAAAGCAGTGAAAGGAAAGGTAAGTTAAGGCTGAGGGAATTGAAAAAGATATGGGGCGACGGGCCTGAAACAATTCATACTGAACACGGGTGCAGATTCAAGGTTAATGTTGAGAGCTGTTATTTCTCTCCAAGGGAGGGGACAGAGAGACAGAGAATAGCTGAGCAGGTAAAACCCAATGAAACGGTTTTGGTAATGTTTGCTGGGGTTGGCGCATATGCCGTTGCCATAGGTCATAAGCAGCCTGGGGTAAAGAAGATCTATGCTGTGGAAATAAATCCTGATTGTGTCAGGTATATGGAAGAGAACATAAAGATGAACAGGCTGAGTTACAAGGTTGAACCAATACTCGGGGATGTTAATGATAAATGCAAGAAGTTTTATGGGAGATGTAACAGGGTTATTATGCCTTTACCCAAAGAGGGCTATAAGTATTTGCCTATTGCTTTGCAATGCTTAAAGCCTGGAGGTAAAATCCACTTTTATTATATTGGCCTGGGTGATAAGCTGTTTGAAACAGCTGCAAGGGTTGTGGGCATGGAATGCAAAAAGCTTTCGAAAAAATTCAAGATTCTGGGTCAGAAAAAGGTTCTTCCCTATTCCCCCGGAGCATACAAGATCTGTGTAGACTTTGAGGTTAAAAGATAAATCATGTTTTTTGTGCATGCTTTATGATCATTATCATTTGATGTCAATAATACTATGTAATCACTGTTCTGAGCCTGAAATGTTGTTCTCCCACAAGACGCCTTGCAAAAGCTTCTGGCCTTATCCTTACACGCTCCATTGCTTGTGTTATTCTTTTCTGGACATTTTCTATTTTTTCAGTTGTTTTAGTGCGCTGGCTGAAAAAAGACATAAGACATTAAATTCCCTTTTTACACCAGAAAGAGTTTTATCTTCCCTGCCCTTACTTCAGATTCTGCCTGACGCAGCAGTTTTGTTTCCTCTCATGTTCCATATTGCATCTCAATAGCTTCAGTCGGGTATTTATTGTAATACAACAAAATATTAATTGTGATGATAAATGAAGGTTGCTGTTCTTTTTTCAGGAGGGAAGGATTCTAATTTTGCTGTTTTTGAGAGCCTGAAAAAGGGAAGATATGTCAAATATCTGGTTTCCATGCTTCCCAAAAACCCGGAGTCGTACATGTTTCATTATCCGAACATAAAATGGGTGGAGAAGCAGGCGGAAGCAATGAAAATACCTGTAGTGACAAGGCATACAGATGGGGTGAAGGAAAAGGAACTGGACGATTTGAGGGATGCTTTGTACTCTATCAAGGGAAGGATAGATGCTGTTGTTGCAGGTGGTCTGGCCAGTAAGTATCAGATGGGCAGGGTAGGCAAGGTCTGCAATGGTCTGGAACTAAGGGTTATAGCACCCCTCTGGGGGATAGAGCCTGAAAAATACTGGCGAATGGTTTTGAAATCCGGTTTTGAGGTTATAGTAACAGCTGTTGCTTGCGAGGGGTTAGGAAAAGAATGGCTCGGAAAGAAAATAGATCTTGATGTTCTTGGGGAATTGAAAAAACTAAGCAAGAAATATGATTTTCACCTGGCTGGGGAGGGTGGCGAGTTCGAAACGTTTATTCTGGACGGGCCCATGTATAAAAAGAAAATAATGATCACTGATTTTGAAAAAAAATGGAAAGGTGATTGTGGCATGTTTGTTATAAATGAGGTGAAGATGATCAACAAGAAATACCTGAAAAGGGTTTTGAACTTTTACAAGAACAGAAAATCCGAGATTAAGAGAAGAATAGAGCATTTTAAAAATGTATGGAAAAAATCTGAGAAGAGGATTTTTTCTGAGCTTTGCTTTTGCCTGTTTACACCGCAATCAAAGGCTGTTGTTTGTGACAGGGCTGTCTCCAAACTGGAAAAAAACGGAATGCTGTATAAAGGAACTGCAGGCAGGATCAGAAGATATATGAAGGGTGTGAGGTTTGCTAAAACAAAATCAGAAAGGGTTGTTACAGCAAGGAATGATCTCATGAAGAATAAGAAGTTTAAGATAAAGGAAAAGATCAATCCCAGGGACCTGAAAAAAACAAGGGAGTGGCTTAAAAAGAATATAAAAGGCCTTGGATACAAGGAGGCCAGCCACTTCTTAAGGAACATTGGATTTGGCAGGGATTTTGCTATACTGGACAGGCACATATTAAAAAACCTTAAAAGGCTGGGACTGATTGAGGATGTCCCTGACTTTCTTACAAAAAAGGGCTATATGAAGATAGAAAAATTAATGAAACGATTTTCCGAGGAGATCAGTATACCATTAGCAGAGCTTGACCTTGTTTTCTGGGGCATGGAGACCGGAAGAATTTTCAAGTGATGGTAAAACAGCTAAATATATCTCTGGATGCAGGACACTGTTTCAAGCTGCATTACTTTTTGCTTCAATTTCCTGTGATTCTGAAAGCAAATCCATATCCTCCCCTTATAGTTTTTTATTTCTTCCATACCTCTTCTGAATTCCTTTTTGATTTTTGCTATCTCCTTCATTAGCTCTTCGTTTTGTTTTTTTAGTTTTCTATTCTTTACGCATTCTATTAGTTCGGCTATTCCTGCAGGTATGCCTGCTATGGATATCTTGTATATTCGCACAGAAAGTCTGCCGCTCCTCTGCATGCTTTGTGGAAACCTCTATAGAAACAGCGCCTGTACTCCTTGATTGTTCCTGGATCCAGATAATTAAAGGGAAATCTGTTCGTTTTCCTTGTCTGTATTGGTTTTTAAGATTTGTAAATATTCCGGTCTCTCAATTATTACCACACTGTGACCAGCGGATATGCTGAACATGTGTTTCTTAGTTTATGTTTCGGTCTTAACCGAAGAAAATCGGAAGCTATGTAAAGGTTTTTTCTAAATTCTAAACAGGTGATCTTATGAAGGCACTGGTATTGGCAGTGATACTGCTGATGTCCTTGCCCTTGAATGCAACCGGTAAAAACCCAACCCCATACATAGAGATTCAGCAGCCTGAGGATGGTTCTGTTGTTGGAACAGAAACAACCCTGGTTGTCTATGCAGAGGGTGTTGGTTTACATGACCCCTCAGTATCCATAAGTGGTTATGGATTGGATATTAGTCTTCCTATAGGAGGCTGTAAAATTAAAGAGGCAAATAACACAGACGGTACAGAATATATGTACTGCAAAACTAAATTAGACCTGAAGGACTTTGAGGACGAAAAGGTAGAGATTACAGTGGCTGTTGGAACAGACACTGTAGGATATGTGAGAGATAGTGTTGGGGTTTACGTTTCCGGAGAGGCATTCGGGGATGCAGAATGTGAAATCTGACTTATGTTCCAAAGAAATCGGGTTTTTTTAGCCATTCCTTTATATTTTTCTTTAATATCCTCCAGAACAAGGGATCTCTGATCATCTCCCAGAACTGTTTCACTGAATTCCTCATGTTTAATTTATGGCCCAAAGAGCTTATAAAGCATATCTCTCAAACGGTTAATTGATTAGCTCCTTACCACCAGTCACACACAATTGG
>CAYNRQ010000049.1:0-8092 GCA_964399875.1 uncultured archaeon | reverse complement strand
AATTGTGTGTGACTGGTGGTAAGGAGCTAATCAATTAACCGTTTGAGATGTTTTTATATAATAGTAGTAAAAATATTATAAAAAGTATAATATATATTTATCTGTATGAACACTAATTATACTCATGAAGCACACTTTAAAGGTAAATCTGCTCCTGAGCCTTATGTTCTTGCTCTCACAACTTCTAGGAATATTTGTGGTTTACAGTACAATGAATATAAAGATTATAGAAGGAGTACCAGAGGTCACTTATGCTGAAACAGTGATGGGGCCCAGGCCACCGTTATATGGCCTGGAAAGCTTTCTTTATGTAGTCACAGGTGTTTTGATAGGAACAGGAATACTTCTCCTTATTATAAGATTCAGGAAGATAAACTGGTGGAGGGCCCTGTTTTTCTTTGTGGTTTTTATAGCCATATCACTTTCCCTTGGTGTGTTTATCAGAGCAGAAGCGGCATTTTTAATAGCACTGATCCTTGCTGTATGGAAGATGTTTTTACCCAATGCCATAATACATAACTTTACAGAACTGCTGATGTATGCTGGAATAGCTGTTCTTTTTGTCCCTCTTTTCAATGTTTTATGGATAGTTATACTGTTACTTGTAATATCTGTCTATGACTTTGTTGCTGTGTTCAAGACAAAACACATGGTGAAGATGGCCAAGCCACTTATGAAGACAGAAGCATTTGCTGGGTTCATGTTTCACTACAGCAAAAAAGACGGGATTCGTGTTAAAACAACCAGAATCAGGCCAAAAGGCAGGTCTGCTTCTTCTAGGCATACGGGCCAGGCAATCCTGGGCGGGGGTGACATAGCCCTCCCTCTCATATTTACAGGAGTGGCCCTGGACAGCCTTATAAGAATAAGCGGTTTTAATATACCCATGGCCTTCATGAAAACCCTGATAATATCTGTTATACTGGTCACATCACTTTTCCTTTTGCTTTTGAAAGGAGAACAGGGAAAGTTCTATCCAGCCATGCCTTTCCTGACAGCAGGCTGCCTTATTGGTTATGCAATCGCGATCTTGGTTTAAAGCTTTAAAAGCGTCTGTAACATATATAAATCTATTGCCAAATAACTACTAGAGGTGTTAAATTGATAATCCCAATTAGGTGCTTCACGTGCGGTAAGCCAATAGGCCACTTATGGGACGAGTATCAGAAGGAAGTTAAAAGAGGGAGGAATCCCAAGAACGTTCTGGACAAGCTGGGCCTGGAAAGGTATTGCTGCAGGTCTGTTTTTCTCACACATGTGGACCTGATCCAGAAGATAGGCCAGTTCAAGAAGTAAACTCTTAAAACTTATCAATATTTTTTATAGATGAATGCTGTTATTAGGAAGGCCGTAATGCTTTAGCTGATAAGCTATTGATAATAATATTCACCAAGGCAGAATATTTGTTGCATCTCACGCTCCCTTTATAGTCACCAAAATGGAGTTTGACCATCCCAAAGAAATCAATTATCTCTCATCAGAGGACCTTCTTATTAATTTAACAGGTGCCTTTATCCATCAGCAATACACCAATAATGGTTTTAGAAATATGGGTTTCGGCACTATACTCCTTGAAGAAATAGAGAAAGATGCCAGAGAAATCCCAGATATAGATGAGTTTTATGTGGCAGCAGATGGTTCTGAACTCCCGGCCTGGGGGGAGAAAAAGGGCTATACCCGAGTTGGAAAAGAATGCATATCATGCGCCCTTTATGGCCATTCATGCCAAGATGTTCCTATGTTCAAAAAGAAGTGTTCCCGAGCTCAGTCTTGAGGATTTCACCGTCTCCCTTACCTTTTGTGTATCCAGCATTTTATCCGAGGCCACACAAACAAGATAATAGTTCTTCTTTTTATCCACAAGAAGAATACACTTAATCATCTCGTCCAAAGAAACCTTCCTTTCTGTTGCAGCTTCCTCACATGTAACAGGCCTTTCATGAGGGAGTAATCTGTACCTAATCCCTTGGAATCCAATAGTTCAGTAACTTTCTTTCCATAACCTATTTCTCTAAATCCTTTCTGCAGAGTATTGTTATGGGTGAGCTGAAGCTCTGCTTCTCCATGCCTATCAAGAATTTTACACCTCTTGATTTGGCCACATAGTTCAGCTTGAAATCAACCACGCCATCAAACACTATGGCAAATGGATTCTCTACCCTCTTTATTGTGTTTATAAGCTCCGTTACAGGAACCTTTCCCAGAAGCTCATTATTTTCATCAAATATGCATGCACCCCTTGTTCCTACAAGCTCCTCCAGGGTTTTCTTGAAAAGATCCCTTTGTGATGGTTTAAGTCTTCTTGCTTCTGTTCTAGGCCTTAGTCTTGCAAAACTTTTCTGCACACTTCTTGCAAAGGGCTTATGCTTCCTTTCCTCTTTGCTGGGTTCTGCATGCTTTTTTGGTTTTTCACTGCTGGATTTATTTGAATTGCTTACTCCAGTCTTGAACTGCTCCGCAGGTGCTTTTTCCCTTAAGGCTTTATAGATTTCTTTCTTTGACAGTTCCTCGACCTCTTTTCCTTCCGGTGCTGTTGCTATATAGTCCACATCTGCCTTCTGCATTATCTCTTTGGCTATCAATTTTCCTCCCCTGTCCCCGTCAACGAACAGGGTAACAACCTTTTCCTTGCTAAGGCCTATTATTTCCTGGGAAATAGATGTCCCTTCTATTGCTATGGTATTCCTTATGCCGTATTTCAAAAGGTTCAGTATATCAGCCCTGCCTTCCACTATTATTATATTATCCGAGTCCAGAAGGTTGGGACCACATGGAAGTCCGTGGTAGGATGTTATCTCATGCGTCCTCACTGCCTCCTTGATCTCTTCTGAAACCTCATCAGCATTTGGAACCCCTGCGTCCATAAGACCCTTCAGTATATCTTTTGCCTTATCTACAACATACTTCCTCTTATCAGATCTTGTATCCTCAACAGAGATAAGCTTTATATTTGCTGTACATGGTCCGATCCTCTCGATGGTCTCCAGGGTAGCTGCTATAAGGGATGTTTCAGCTGCATCAAGACTGGAGGGTATTATAATCTCACCCTCAGAGCTTCCAGAAACAGACTTTATCTTTACCTCTATCCTTCCTATTCTGCCTGTTCTCTGCAGTTCTCTCAAATCCAGATCAGAGCCCAGAAGGCCCTCTGTTTGCCCAAACACGGCTCCTATAACGTCAGGTTTTTCTATTACCCCTTTTGCCTTTATCTGAGCCTTTATTATATATTTTGTTGATGTTGGTGCTAACTTTGACATAACAATCACCTTCCTTAAAGTCTTCAATTTTATTTTTTCCGAATCTCATCATCATACACCTCAATCTCGAATTTACCCTTATTTTATATCGCTGAAGGAGCACCTTTAACCTTGCAGCGAGTTTTCTTCCTTGTTTGTCGAAATCGGTTAATATGACAACCGTTTTCCATGGATTCATTTTATCTACGACATGGATTAAGGGTCTGGTATTTATCGCAACAATGTCTTTTACCCCAAGGCCTTTCAAGGCCTTCTCATCCTTTTTTCCTTCCACGATCACGGTTTTTGTTTTCAGCTCCTTAATGGTCTTTTCTAGTTTTTCCCTGTCCGCCTCTGTTCTCAGACCTTTCATTCGATCTTAACCAAGCAGGTTTACAATGTCTCTTTCTGTTATTATACCATGCAATTCATGCTCTTCTACCACTGGCAGACCGCCTGTGCCTCTCTTTATAAGATCCACTGCAACAGCAATGTCATCCTCTGGGCTTACTGTAGTCACCTGTGTCATCATCGCGTGTATTATTTCCCTTTTTTCTGATCTCAGTTTCTCCAGCTTTTCATTCTCACTCAAGTAAGAAAGAAGATCATGAGGAGTTGCTATGCCCACTAATATATTATTTTTAACAACAGGCAGTCTCCTGTAACCACCCCTAACCATCATCCTGGCCACATCGAATATACTAAAGTGGCTCTTAGCAACCATGGGTTTTCTCATCATCACTTCACTGATCTTTATTCCTGTCCTTCCTTCTATTGGCGATACAAAATCCCATTCAGTCACAAGTCCTTTCAGCCTTTTCCGTTCCAATATGGGATATGCACCTTTTCTGTGCTTCCTGGCCATTATAAGGGCAGTTCTTATGTCATGCCTGCTATCCAGGGTGTGAACATTAGTTGTCATTATCCTGCTAACAGGGACTGAAAGCTTCCTTTTCTTTCTCTGGGCTGTTTTGGCCTTTTCCCCTGCACCAAGGTAATCGAGTATATCCACACTCGTGATGAATCCCATGAAGTGCTTATCTTTCTTACTTAACACAGGGATCTTTCTGTATTTCTTGAGCATTATCTTTAAGGCCTCTTCCACAGTGGCATCCTCCTGAACAGCCACTATGTTTCTGGAGGCCAATTTCAGGGCCGGATCCTCAAGATTCACAAAGGCCCCGAGCTCGATCGGTTCGACCATTACAATCACTCCTTTATTATATGTTAATTGGATTTATAAATTTGGGGTTTATAAAGATTTGGGTAGTTGTTACTGATAATGGGTGAATAAATTAATAATACCTGTGCAATCCTATGGAACTAATAAATATTAACCCAGTGAACAATATCTATTCATGAACAAAATGAAAAGAACCATCCAGCATGTCCTAAAGAAAATCACACCCACCAAGGCAGAAGCCCAAGAAACCAGGAATGTTATTAACACTGTTATCCAGGCCACAGAGAAGATAATCAGACCTCTTGGTCTTAATCTTGTCCTTGCAGGATCTTATAGAAGGGATACATGGCTTCCGGACAAAAAAGAGTTTGATGTTTTTATCTGCTTTCCCGAGGATGTGAAAAGGGAAAGACTGGAGAAGAAAGGCCTTGATGTGGGCAAGAAAATCGTGAATGCCCTTGGCGGTGAATATACAATAGCTTATGCAGAGCACCCCTATGTCAGGGCTGTTGTTAAGGGGTATGACATAGATATTGTGCCTTGCTACGCTGTTAAGGATGCAGCCAGAATAAAGTCTGCTGTGGACAGGACACCATTCCATAACAGGTGGCTGGAAAAGAACCTGCCAAAGAAGCTTGTTCCGGATGTAAGGCTTCTGAAGCAGTTTACCAAAGGTCAGGGTGTTTATGGTTCTGATGCCAAGACACTGGGCCTTTCAGGCTACCTCTGCGAACTGCTTATTATTCACTATGGCTCCTTCCAGAATTTCTTGAGAGGGGCTTCTAAATGGCGAGCTGGAAGGGTGTTTATAGACCTGCAGAAGCACCATAAAAAGGTAAAACCCGTAAAGGAGAGGGACAGGTTCAAAGGCCACCCCATTATTGTTATAGATCCCGTGGACCCAAACAGAAACGTGGCAGCTGCCTTTTCTAATGAGAATTTCCAGAAACTGGTCAGAGCATCTGTGGATTTTCTAAAGAAACCTTCAGAAAGATTTTTCTTCAGGTCTGAACCCAGAATAGATTCAGCCAGATTAAAGAATGAAATGGAGAAGAGGAAAACCAAATTCCTGGCTGTCTATTTCAGGCATCCTGATGTTATAGAGGATGTTCTCTGGCCCCAGATGCGGAAGTTTGCAAAGAGGATAAAGGACATACTAGAGGAATACGAATTCGTCGTCATGGGAACAGTGGTGTGGAGTGATGATGAAAAGCAGTGTGTGATTCTCCTTGAGCTGGAGGTTTGGGAACTGCCTGAGATAAGGAAGATAGAAGGGCCTCCTGCCTACATAAAGAAAAGGGCAGACGAGTTCACAAAGAAATACAGACCTCTGGGCAAGGTGTGGATTGAAAACAAAACATGGTATGCAGAGGTCAAAAGGAAATTCAGGCAGGCCGATAAAAAACTCAGGGACAGCCTTTCGGATAAACTGAGCGAGCTAAAGGCCAAGGGCATTCCATCCTATATTGCCAAATCCATCTCCAAGGGCTTTAATATCCTGGATGAAAAGGGCATTTTGAGTCTTGCAAAAAAAGATAAAGATTTTGGGGAGGCCCTGCAGAAATATCTGGAGAAGAAGTAATCACAACTGCTTCCATATTCTCTCGGTCATTGAGTCCCAGAAGCATGGACAGTTTGTTGAATCTTTGGGAGTGTTTCATCTAAAAATTCAGGCACATGGGGGGTTAAAAATTCATTAACCCTGTATCTCTGATCCGGTCTTGCTGGATACAACGGACATGTTCCCATATCAACACCCAATAAGAAGGTTGGATATAAAAAATATAAAGTCATATACCGACAGCTTCGCATATCTTCAGTGCCTCTTCCTTTGTCACTGGTTTTTCATTCAGGATGGTATACCTGTTCCTGATATCCCTGGCCCTTGCCAAGGCCTCAACAACAAGGTCTTTCTTTACACCCAATTCCTCTGTTGTTGTTGGGGCACCAACCTCTTTCAGAATATCTCTTATTCTTTCCCAGTTTGGATTATCCCTTTCCTGCAGATATGCTGTAAGGATTGATCCAAAGCCGCACTGTTCCCCATGCAAAGCTCCCTTAATTCCTTTTTCAGAATGCAGAGCGTCCAATGCATGGGAGAACATATGTTCTGCTCCTGAACCAGGCCTTGAGGAGCTAACCATCGACATGGACGTGCCTGATAAAACAAGACCCCAGATAAGATTCTTGATGCCCTTATCTTCCAGCTCCTTTATGGCCTTTGCATTGCTTTCAGCCAGCCTTGCTGATGTCAGGGCAAGCTCAGCAGCATACTCATTATATTCCTCGCCTGTCTTTTCCCTTGCAAGGTTCCAGTCATAATGCGCTGTGAACTTTGCTATAAGGTCTGCTGCGCCAGATGCTATAAGCCTGTAAGGAGCTGCCTTTAGAATATCTATATCAGCAACCAGTGCAAGAGGAACCCTTGCCTTTAGTGAATGGAATCTTCCGTTTATAAGCAGGGAAACATTCTCAGAACATAAACCATCATGTGAAGGAGCAGTAGGAACAGATATAAAGGCCTTTCCAAGTTGCAGGGCGGCCATCTTGGCAGGGTCTATAACCTTGCCACCGCCTACTCCTATAATACAATCAAAACCCTGAGCGGATTTCTTAATATGCTCAACATCCTCCATTCTTGAGTTCTCTATCACAACCAATTCAGAACCACTGAGGTCTTCTTTTATCTTATTGCCGGCTATATCCTTGGTTATAGTATCAGCTACTATAACGACCTTTGCGTGAATATCAAGTTTATCCAAAACCTCAGGGAGTTTTTTCAAGGCCTTATTCTCTATCATTACAAGCCTTGGAAACTCTGTATAAGATGATTCCATATGAATAAATAGGGTAAAAACATTTAAGACTTTTCACGTGTCCTTTGCTTCATAATTCACTGGTGTTCTTGGGAATCCGTGTTGGTAAACATACATATTTCCTCCTTAAATGTTTATTCAGGCTTACCGGCAAACATCTATTTGTGCTTTATGCACACTCTGGCAAGTTGTTCCGGGTCCCCAAAGCGAAGTTTCAGGGTATAAGCCTAGTTAAATCCGCGGGGTGCCTGGAGCCAACTATCACCTGAGTGGTGATCATGAAATGGTTCAATTGCAACATTCCTGTGCTTCTTTTTGCAGAGTTTATAGAACTGTATCTGGAATTTGAATGGAGTTCTTGCAGCTGTATTACTGCTGATATATTGCCTATGCCTGGCATTGTTTTTTAACAGGTTTATCTGTCTGTTAAGGCATGTGCACTTTGATTTCTGTTTCTATTGTTTCCAGCAACCTGAGATAGCAGTTGATCTGTTCGTTGTTCAGATGTTTTAACCATTGTTTTCCTTTTGCAGTATAACCCACTCTCAACAGATTGGTCAATATAGTTGAATCAAGCTTATCTGTTTTGATCTTTGCTGATGCAATTGCCTTTGTTCTGCAAGGATTTGCAACAACAACTTCTTTGCATCTCTTTTCCACCCAGTCATAGAGTTCTTCCCATACTCCGCACACCTCTATGCCTCTATAACTGCCTTGATTTTGTTTCTGGGCATTCCTATAAAGAACTGCTCCAGTTCTTCCATGCCCGGAGCAAATTTTTGCAAGAAACAGTTCTCATGCCAGCGAAGTAGACAATAGTTTAGGAAGCCTCCGCCGAAATATGATTATTAATCAAT
>CAYNRQ010000048.1:0-8414 GCA_964399875.1 uncultured archaeon | reverse complement strand
GCATAATCTTACTTGGTTGGCTTAAGTAGAAATTACTTATGTCCCACACTCATATCAGAGTGGGAAATCAATACAAAGACTTTATGGAAAATTTATGGTGATTAGTCACTTTTGGGACCAATTCCTCCTAAATATCACTTGGTGAATAGTTGGCCAATTAACCGTTTGAGATTTTCAACACTTTTCCTACTCTCAGGATTTTTCCTTCCTGCAGGTGGTTTCCCAGAACATGCAGACCCACAGGCATACCCCGAACAGTGCCACAAGGAACAGAAAGGTGCGGTATTCCTGCCAGGTTAGGTCCCACTGTAAGGATATCCATCATGTACTGCTGTGCTGGTGTCATCTTTTCTATCTCTGAAAACTTTGGAGCAATTATAGGCATTGTCGGAGCAATCAGAACGTCATACTTCTGAAAGGCCTTCTTGAATTCCTGGATTATAAGGGTTCTAACCTTCATGGCTTTTAAGTAATACTGATCCCTGTATCCAGCCATTCTGGCATAGGTTCCCAGTAAAACCCTTCTCTTGGCCTCTTCTCCAAAATATTTACTTCTTACCTTAGAAAAATACTCATTAAAGGAACCTTCTATATTTTCAGATGCCCCATACCTCATACCACAGAATTTTGCAAGGTTTGTTGATGCTTCTGCGCTCGCAATAATATAATAAGCAGATAATGCATACTTTGTAAGAGGAAGGGAGATCTCCTGGTACCTGGCGCCAAGACCTTCCAGTTTTTTTATTCCTTCCCAGACCTTGTCTTTAACAGCATCATCAACACCCTCCCTGAAGTATTCCTTGGGAACCCCTATATTCATGCCTTTAATACCTGACTTAAGATATTTGGTGTAGTCCTGATTCTTGGATTGTATGGTTGTGGGATCCCTTTCATCATGACCTGCAATAACAGAAAGCATAAAGGCAGCATCTTCCACTGTTTTTGCAATAGGCCCTATCTTGTCCATGGAATTTGCATAATCTATAAGGCCGTATCTGGATACCAATCCATATGTAGGAGTCAATCCTACCACCCCGCAAAAAGAGGCAGGGCACGAGATACTGCCTCCTGTGGACTGGCCAAGAGCTATGTGGTGTATATTATCTGGCAGGGCCGCGGTAAGACCTGCTGCTCCACCAGAGGACCCACCACATGACCTGCTGGGATCATGCGGATTTCGAGGAATCCTGAATCCAGAATTTACAGAAAACGTTCCGAAACCAAACTCATCCTGATTGGTCTTGCCGATTATCACTCCTCCAGCACCCTTAATCTTGGATACTACAGCTGCATCAAAAGGAGGCCTGTATCCTTCCAGGATACGGCTGCCAGCAGCGGATTCCACACCTTTAACACAGATGCAGTCCTTTACGGATACTGCTATGCCAGAGAGCCTTCCCTTATTGCTGCTGGGTCTTGGTTTTACTATTGTATTCAAAAAACCATATTTTTTATTAAGGGCTTCCAATTCTTTCCCCAACCTTTTGTAATCCATAATTAATCCACGAATTCGCCTTTTTTATTCCTTTTCTCTATGTCCTCCAGAACCTTGGAATACTCTTTGTCCAGGTCTATCCCATAGTCCCCTGCAAGCAAGAGTATATCCATTAAAACATCACAGATTGAATCTATAAGCTCGGCCCTTCTCCGGGTTTCAAACTTATCCCCCTCTTCCAGGAGAATAGCATTGGCCAGCTCCCCAACCTCTTCCACCAAATCAATGAACCTCGTTTTCTTATCCCAGTTCTTTCCACTTTTGGTTGGTATTGATTCCACAACCTTCTTGGCCTGAGTAACAGCCTCGTTCAGTTCCATGATTATCTATAACTTTTATTTATTTTAAAAGCTTAATAATCAACATGCGACTAAAAAGCCTGCCCAGTCTTAAGGAAAAGAAAAGGTATGTTATCTTCAGGATCCATTCTGAAAGCCCTCTTAATTATCCCAACGTGAGAGATGCTATACTTGATTCTTTAGCGAACTGGTTGGGTCAGAATGAGATGGCCAAGGCAAAAATAAGAATTATAAAAAACCTCTGGGACGGAAGAGAGAAAATAGGTTTTATATCATGCTCAAATAAATTTGTAGAATCTGTTAAGGTAGGTCTGGCCCTTATACACCAGATAGGCGACCAGAGGGTTATATTCCAGGTTGTAAGAGTCTCTGGGACTATTAAATCCGGAAAAATATAAAAAAATAAAAAAATAGAAGCTTTTTTATCTAATGCTATTGGTTCCAGGTCAATTCTAAAAGCTTCTTACTTGCTCATTCTTATATCGATTGTGGACACATTAAGGCTTTTCTTTTCCTTGTCATCTACTGTTTCTGTTCCTATATCTACATCGTATTTTATGTCTTTTAAGAACCTGTTCTTGACAACTTCTGCTACATCAACAGCTCTTGATATTGATCTACCTCTTGCTTTTAAGTGCACTTCCTTAATTCCATCCTGGAATTGTGTCATAACTGCAAGTACATAGCTCATTGTCGGCTTCTTGCCAACAAAAACAAAGTTGTCATCTTTGTTCATTTTGGTTTCTTTTTTCATTTCCTGTCCTTCTGCCATATATTACACCTCCATGTATACTGTTAAAGACTGCTTTGTTCTCCAAATGGAGTTTCTCTGTATTAGCAGTCAGTTTTTACACCTCCATGTATACTGTTAACAGCCTGATTGTTATCAAAGCGGAGCAGGCTGTTCCATCTCCGTATTAATGCGAACAACTTAAATCCGTGCTTGTTATTTCAAGGCCTGCATCTCTGATGCAGAGATGTTTCAGCGTTCTTTACAGTGCGAGGCAATGTCTCTTGTTTCAAGAGACAAGACTCTGAACCTTGTTTATATTTTAGGACAATACTTTTAAAAACCTTTCTTTTCAACATCCCTGATCAAGAATATAATGCTCATGGAATCAAATGTCACATGGCTGCCATCATAAACAGGAAATTTCCGCTCAGAATTCGTGTTGGTTATTGTTACCTTTAATGACGCAGAGACCATATAATCGAATGTGCAGGTATATGTTATGTCACCTGCATCATTCATTGATTCCGGACATGACACTGGCATCACATCAAAAACCAATTCATGGATGTCATATTCTATTAAATAATCACCATCCGTACTTTGTGTGAAAACCTCTGATATCAGACCCCTTAACATGTTTTCTATATCCTCTTCTTCATCATTTATTTGTCTTCCGACGTTGTTCGCAAAAACAGAGTCTGCAATTCTTTCTAGCGTGGGATTAGGTATTTCGTTTGACAGCGTCTGACTGTATTCTGTTTTTAGGTTTTCAAAACCTGTCTGCAGGATGCTCTCAAGTACAGGGGAAATAGAAGGATATATTTCCTTAGCTTTTTCATAGATACCTGAACAATCTATATCAACACTGGTTTCTAAAGAAGAATCCTTTTCCAAGAATATGCTCTCGTTTCTCTCCAGAATAATTTTTTTTACAGATATGCTTTCACCAGCTGATGCACTGTATTTATCACCATCTATCCCAATTGCTATGTATTCAGGAAGATAAACACCGTATTTTCCCATAAATTCATAGCACGATTTCCATGCTCTGCAGCCCTCTGTATACACATTAAGATATGACTTTATTATGCTCCCTAAAGAATCTGTAAATTCCTGTTCTTCAGGCGGATTCACATTGCTGTCTTCACTGTTATACCACACAGCATGGCCATCTTTCTGATTCTTCTGCGGTATTCTGTACCAGCCACCGTTTTTCAGGATATCATAACATGCCTGGTAAATAGAGTAGCGAAAGGCCGCACCCATATATGATTCTGCTGCGTCCAGTGCATTGCTCATCTCATATGTATTGAGTTTAATTGTTTTTGGTATTTTTACACCCTCACCTATAATATTTGTGAGACCAAATGCAATCAAAATACCAAGTGCCGCCATCATCAGGATGATTGGTGCCAGAGCAAATATTCCTCTTTTCATTTTTCCCACTCTCCTAATTCCACCTTGGTTTTGAATCTTTCTTTCTGTGCTCCTGGAACAGGTATTTCAAATATATCATGCTCTGATTCAACACAGGGTTCTCCAAGTCTTATAACCCCGTCACCTGTCCTTATGCAAAGGCTGTATGTATCCTTTATCTGCTTTAATGTGTTTTTTATAGCATCTTCATATACTTTATCATAATTATCAGCCAAGAAATAGCCAAGCATTTCAGAATGGGCAGCATCTGCAACACTGCTTTTACCACCAAGAAAAGCCGTTATCCTTGACCCTTTTATTTCTGATTCTATATGTATGTCAATGGTTTGCTTGAACTTGATTATTTCAAACTTCATTGAGAATATGATCACAACAAGAACTATGAGTAAAACAAGTAACACAACAGTTACCAAAAGATAATCTATGATCCCTTTTTTATTTTGGAATCTGAACATGCAACACCCCGATATGGACCTCATTATCATACCATATATTGATATATACCTTGCTCTTATGAGAAGGCAGTCCGTCTTCATACCTTAAACTCCATTCATTTTTATTCTCCAGATCCTTTACCATTACCCTTATATCAAACCCGTAGAGTTTGAATCCTTTTTCTTTGCAGATTTCACGCACATCACGGTTTTTGTTGGCATCAAGAAAATCTTCTGTTATCTTGCCATCATTGAATCTCTCAAAGCAGCTTTTGGTTATGTATGCAGCGTCTATCTTCCCAAGATTGTTCTTTATTATTTCATTTTTTACAACACCGTTTACCTTTACAGAACTTGCTGCAAAAACAAGCAAAGCAAAGACGCCTATAACAATTAAAAAAGTTATAAAAAACGCCTTTGTTACATCAAAACCTCCCATTAGCATATTGATGTAACCTCCACCTCTTGTTTACCGGATTTCTTGATTATGCAGATTTTTTCATTTGCATGAAGAACCAGTTTATTATCATCGCCAGTGTCTATCTTACCAAGAAAATATACATCTTTCTTGAATAGGTCCTTTATTTTCTTTATTATAGACCTGTCTTTCTCTTTCAAAATAATCTCGCATTTCTCTTCATCCGAGCAGTCTATCTCTATCTCATAATCCTCGTATAAATCCTTTTCAATAACCCCCATATCTGTTGTTGATAAAGAATTAACAGAGGATGTTATGAAATACACAAGCGATGCTTTTTCAATAGCTTTCCTTGCTGCTTCACCAGAGGCAGCACTGGTTGTGATAACATAGAAAACAATGATCAAAAGAAGAATCATAAAAGCTGCAAATAGCAAGGCCTGTAATTGCGGTCCTGCTCCTTTTTTAGTTTTCATCTAATCACTGTTCAGCTTCTTAATATCAAAAACCTTATTGCTAATGGTAATACTAATGCTGTGTGTTTTCACTCCTTTTTTCTTTCCAGGGCCTTCCAGTTCCACCACATCCCCGAAATAGCATTCATCACAAGGCAATGGCTTGCATATGGGTTTTGGATTTAATCTTGCATTGGAAGAAGGCAACACTATTATATAGCCATCTCTCTTAAGCGCACACTGGACATCAGTGTTTTTCTCCCCAATATAATCCGCCAGATCCTCTCTGTTCACAAAAGAAATAACCTTTACACAATCACCAAGTGTGATATCCATTCTCCTGGCATCCAATGATTGCAGATTATAAAGATTATCAAATTCTGTGTTTATCTGCTTTGCTGTATCTCCGGCATTAGCCCAGCATGCACCGTGGATAATTGAACTCAGGAAAGGCCAGACAATAATAACAAGCGCAATTAATCCCATAACTAGACCAAAAACAAAAAGTATCAGCCTTAAAACACCTGCTATGCCTTTCATCTTAATCTACCAGGGGGTTAAGGAATCTATTATAGCGTTTACAGCCCTTTCCAAAGCTGTTCTTACACCATAAAAATTGGTAGTGAACATAATTATAACCGCTATAACAACCGCAACCAGTATTATACTAACCAAGATCCATAAAGGAAGCCCGAGAACAGCCTTCATTTCCTTGCCCATAATTATTATTTGCAGTCAACGCTAAATAAGTTTTGGGAACTGAATATCTATTCCATGCTCCCTTGCATACAATACAATGAATACTATTAATAAGATAATTATCATGAGTGTAAGAAGAATAATACCATAACTGCCAAGTATATTGGATAAGGTTATCCCCTTCTTCATAATTAATATTTGTTCCAGGATATTTATAAGGGAACAAGTCAAGCCCTTCCCTTATTAACAGAGCCATAAAACCTATATGTCTGGCTTTGTAATTTATTTCATCACAAAATCACCCGCACATAGAATTAGTTAAAATACCTTCAGTCCTTATTTTTGATTACCTGTATTATTCTCTTTAGCTTTTCTGTATCATCCTCTGCTATCTTTCCAGTAACAATGATATCAGCCCCTGCCGCGACCTTTTCCTTTGCTGTTTTAGCATCTCTTATACCGCCACCGACTATAACCATGGTGTCTCCTACAGCCTTTTTGACCATACCTACCATCTTGTTGGGAACTGTTTTTTCTGCTCCTGAACCCGCTTCTAGATAAACAAACCTCATGCCAAAATACTTTGCAGCCAGGGCATAGGCAGCAGCAAAGCTTGGTTTTTCTCTTGGTATGGGCTTAACATCCCCGCTCCAGGCAGCAGATGTTATGGTCCCTGATTCAACTATAAGATATGCCATTGACAGAGGCTCCAGGCCGTACTGCTTAACAAGGACTGATCCTCTCATTTGTTCCCCTATAAGATACTGGGTGCTTCTTGAGTTAAGCAATGACATAAAGAAAAGTGCATCTGCCCTTTTAGACAGGGCAGAATGCGAGGAAGGAAAGAGTATAACAGGCAGATCACACCTCTTCTTTATATTCTCTATTGTCCTGTCTAAGAACATCAGATGCATGGGATTTGATCCCCCTATCATTATCGCATCAGAACCATATTCCTTGGCTCTTGCAGCAAGCTCAGCAGCCTTCTCAGGCTCCTGCTTATCCGGGTCTATAAGCACAAAATGCAAAGGCCCGCTCTTCCTTTTTCCCTGGATGTATTCGTAAACATTCATATCAATCGTTTGGCTGTTATATTTAAATATTTTCTTGGTATCATATATCATTTTATGGCTTTCAGAAGCTTTTGCAACTTTTTCATCCAGACATCCGCTCTGGCCGGATATTGCAAAGGATAGTGTATATAAAGGCCTCTTTTTCCAATCAGCTTGCATCCGCTATGGTATACATATATTTCTGGTTCATATCCCATATCATAAGCGTCATTTATCGGCCATGCATTCTCGCCTATTGTCAATACCTGGTCTGATGTGGACTCAAGCACAAACCACTCATCTCCCATGTTTTTGCTCTTGGGTTTTGCCTCCACCCATGCATGCCCAACTATCCTGAATGCCCCTAAAGAAACCCTTACCTCTTTTTCTTCAAACGGATCTTCCATTTCAGTCATTGAAAAGGCAAGCAATAAAGAACCTAACAGATAAGCTGTGTCTTCGCGTCTGCCTTTTTCTCCTCTCTCGTTAAGGTTTCTACCGGAAAAAGCCATCACTCTGGATGATTGAACTGGTTGATATCATACTCATACTCAAACTCAGTGCTGACAAAATCAAAGCAGGCCTTTAAATCAGAATTCCACTGGTCTCTGACCGGTGGTTTCAACCAGCGAGACAACGGCGAACACCAGCCGCGGCGGAATTGCTCTCAAACGATTAGCCAATTGCATGCGGCCGGCGGTGAGGAGTTGGCCAATTAGCCGTTTGAGAATATGGATATAAATGAGGGTGAAGTGAAGCATAGTGGCGTCCTGGATGGTGAAAAATGGGGGCTGCAAAACTGTATGGTAACACTGACCATGGCATCAGGACAAATGCTGAAGAACAGATCGAGATACAAAGGAAGCTGCCGAATTGCCTGCAGCTGATATGGGCAGTTCCAGAAACAGCAGCACAAAGCCAGGGCTATGCCAATGAGTTTGAAAGGGGTTTTCAGACCTCAAATGATATTCCATATTAAGAAACTAAACATTCCATGGCTGAACGGTGGATTGGAGCTATTCATCACTTGCATGAATACAATCATTCCTTGGCTTTATAGTATCTTTTTTTAGGCGTGTGCATACCCTTTATCTTGTTTGCATTTGTTTTTTCACGGCAGACCTTGCATAGACCAAATCCTACTATATCTAAACCATCCGAATGCCTTTCTGAACACCCAGCACATATCCATGACATATTTCAACCTTATCAAACAAAGATAGAAAACATGTTTCTATAGTGTTTTGATATTATATAAGAAATATCTGTTACCAGAACTTTCTTATATTAAATATTTGGGGAAGAAGGTTTATAAAAGTGGGGGTTTTTTGGGGCTTTTGTATTATCCCATAATTACTTCCCCCCTATAAACAATATATCCATGCGTAAACT